>JAKSIF010000039.1 GCA_024398965.1 Fibrobacter sp.
TTCATTTTCGCGGTCCTTACCAAATACGAATTCCGTGGGGCTGTAAAAGTTGAAATTTTCCATATCAGTCCAATCCTTTTTTAAAGTTTATTCTGAATGTAAAATTACCCTTTTCGCAGCTAAAAAAGCAAGAATTCAGCCCTAAAAATGTTCACAGGCGTAAACAAAGCCGGGCTGAAAAAAGCAAAAAGCAGGCTTTTTACAGCCTGCTTTTTAAGGTTATTCAAAACCGTCGCTTACTTCACCAGGATTGCCTTGGAAGTCATAGTCTTGCCGGAAGCATTTTCCAGGCGGACAATGTACTTGCCTGCAGGAATCATGTTCAGGCTAACCGCGGTATTGGCGCCAACTTCACGAGTCATCATGATCTTGCCGTTCACGCCGTACAGTTTCAACTTGGAGCCGCTAGCTGCACTTACCATCAGGATACGGCCCTGCTGGTTCAGGCTCACTCCGCGATTCATGTTCACCACCTTCAGGCCTGTCACGAATTCCGTTCCCTCGGGCGCGCCCACGATAGTGCCGCGGCCAACAGTACTCATGTACACAACGCCGAAGTTATTCATGTCACCCTGAACGAACTTGCCGTTACCCGGGCCGCCAAACTGATGCATGTCGTCGTTAATGCGTTCAAAGGTCTTGCACTTGTCGGTACTGCGGTAGATGCCAACGGGAGAATATTCATATTCCTTGGCACCCCACTGGCCTTCGCCAATGTACTTCTTGGTGTTACCCCAGATAAAGATGGTTTCGTAATCGGAACCTTCCTTAGCCTTACCGATACCCACTGCAACTGCGGCACCAACAGTTTCACATTCATTCCAGGTCTTGCCGCCATCTTCGGTATAGACAAGACCGTAGTGAGTGTAGCCATCCTTCTGCCAGACCTGATTCTGGTCCTTGGCAACCCAGATGTGTCCTTCCTTGCCAGGTACGGTACGGATCGGATTGCCTTCGCCGTTGAAGTTTTCGCTGGTGTTAAGGCTATTGATCTTCTTGAAGGTCTTGCCAGCATCATCAGACACAATCACCTGGCCCATGGAACCGATCATGTAGAACACATCGGGATTAACCGGGTCAGAAACAAGACGGCCAATACCGTCGGCAGACTTGACTTCGGTCCAGGTTGCGCCATTATCAGTAGAGCGGTAGAAACCGGAAGCATTTTCGGGGCGATGCATAATCACCTTGCCATCTGCAGACAAAGTAAGATAGCCCTTACGCATGTTTTCCAGGGAGCTTGCAGTATCCAGAGCCAGTTCCTTCCAGCTCTTGCCCATATCGTCGGAGCGGTACATCTTCTTGTAGCTCTTGGAGTCGTACTGACCGTAAACCGTAATGACACCTGTACGGATCAGGGATCCGGTCAGGGCTGCATAGCCCATGCTTTCGGTAGAGCCCACAATGGGGAAATGACGCTTAACCGGTTCGTTGATGTTTGTATAAACACCACCGTCGTAGTCACCGATGGCAGTAACCAGCGGGCCATCAGGAATACTTACGATATCCAGAGGCACCGTTTCTTCGATACCCTTGGACTGGAATTTCCAAACAGGAACCTTGGCGGTAATATCGTCGGTCTGGAAAATGCCGTTACCACTGGTCACCCACATCTTCTTGTTGTCGAAGGGGTCAAATTCCAGAGAGCCGGCCCAATGAATTGCGTTGCCCGGAATCCAGTCGGTACCGTTGGCATCGATGTTAGGAATGTCACCATAATGCTGGCCGTGAACCCAGTTCTTGCCGCCATCGGTAGTGACGTAAATGCGATCGCCGTAGTTGTCCTTTTCATCCAAGGTAACATGACGTCCGGTGTACTGACCCAAGGTAGAAACTACAATGTGGTTCTTGTCCTTGGGGTCGATTGCGATACCGCCGTAAGAGCAACCGTTCTTCTCGTGAACGATGTCGCCGCCTTCCTTTTCGTTATCGTCGTACGGAGTGATTTCGGTCCAGGTGCCGCTAGCCAGATTCAGCTTGAAGACACCGCCGCGGGTAATGCTGTGAGGGCCCGGGCCATCGGCGTAGGTAATGAACATGTCGCCGTCCACAATCTTTGCGCGGTGCGGCATAAGGCCCGTGGGGCCGCCGGCAATAGCCTTCCAAGTCTTACCGCCGTCCTTAGAAACCTGCAGGTTGTCCTTGGTTTCGGAAAGACCGATGTAGATAGTAGCGGTGCTACCATCGGCAAGCTTGCCCTGGGATTCGTCAAACATCACAAAGCTTACGCCGTTCACGTTAGTCAAAGAATTGCCTTCGGCGTCGGAAAGAGCCACCTTGTAGAGGTTGCTCCAGGTCTTACCGTAGTCGGTACTCTTGTACACACCCTTGGTGCGGCTACCGCAAAGAACGATGCTCGGCATGTTGGGGTCCACAGCCAGCTTTTCACCAGTCTGGCGGCCCATGCCGTTACCGTGGGCAAAGAAATCAACGTAGGAAGTATCCCAGGAGTTACCGTAGTCGGAACTGCGGAGCACAGCGGTACGGCCATGGCTAAAGTAGCCTGTACCGGCCAATACATAAATCTTCTTAGGATCGGTGGGGTCCAAGGCGAAAGCCTCGGTACCGTACAGACCCTTGTCGTTTTCGTTGAACTGGTCCATCAGGGGAACCCAGGTAGACTTGTCCGCTTCCCAGCGGTAAATGCCGCCCACGTCGGTACGAGCGTAAATCAAACCTTCCTGAGCAGGGCTCGGCATAATGGCACTTACGAAACCACCGCCGTCAAAACGGACATTACCCCAGTTATAATCTTCAGCACTTACCTGGGCAGCCATGGAGAGCACTGCCGCAGACACGATACCGATCATCTTAATCTTTCCAAACATCTGGACTCCTGATTAAACAACAATTCAACCGTAGCCAAAACAACCGAATATAAACTACCTTAAAAACGCAAAAAAAGGAGCCTTTTCAGGGACTCCTTCCATAAAATGTTTACTAAATCACAACACCTTAAGCGATGTTAAGGCTCTGCTCGCGGATGCATTCCACTTCGTTCTTGAGCTCAATGGCAAGAGCTGCAATTTCTGCACTCTGGCACTTGGTGCCCAAGGTGTTTGCCTCACGGCCCATTTCCTGAAGGATAAAGCCAAGGTTCTTGCCCTGTGCACCACCTTCCTTGAGAGCATTGAGGAACAGCTTGTTGTGGCTCTTGAAGCGGGTGATTTCTTCGTGGATGTCCAGCTTGTCGGCCATGACGCAGGCTTCCTGAAGCAAGCGGACTTCGTCGATCTCGGAATCCTTCAACAACACGTTGATACGGTCGCGGAACTTGACCTTCCAGTTTTCGATACGCTGGGGATCCAGAACCTCGATCTTGTCAAGAACGTTGTTCAGGTGTTCCACGCGAGTAGTCAGGTCGGCAGCAAGATTAGCACCTTCCTTGGCTCGCATTTCAATCACCTTGTCCAGGGCCTTGTCCAGCTCCGATGCCAGGTGCTTTTCCAAAGCTTCTGCGTCGGCACCGCTGTCGGTAAACTGAAGCACTTCGGGCAAAGCCAAGACATGTTCCAACTTGATTTCACCAGACACGCCGAACTTGGCCTGCATGGCCTTGGTGATTTCCACAAACTTTTCGATAGCCTGCTCGTTATAAGATACAGGAACGTTTCCGCCGGTGCCTGCACCGAGAGTCACGTTAAAGATAACAGAGCCGCGAACCAGCTTTTCCTTGATCTGGTTCTTGAAGCTGTTTTCAAGATAAGACAGGTTCTTAGGCAGCTTGCAAGAAATATCCAGAAAACGGTTGTTCACGCAGCGCACTTCAATAACGCAAGGAGCGCCCTGGAACATGGACTCACTCTTGCCAAAACCGGTCATAGAAAGAATAGGATTACTCATATATACATCTCTCGTATAAAGAAGAATGAAGGGTGAAGTATGAAGAATGTCATTTTTTCACACTTCATTTTTCATCATTCATTTTTTACTAACCATCGCAATGACGTGCTCGGCACCAAAGTTCTTTTGACCAATTGCCGTCAGGAACTTACTCAGAAGCTGTTCGTTCTGGAAAGCCATCTTCTCGATGTTCAAGCCTTCCTTTTCGCACAAAGTATAGAAGTCCTTTACGGTCAAAAGACGAATGTTAGGTGTGTCGTACCATTCGTAAGGCAGTTCCTTAGACTTGGGCATACGGCCATGAAGCATCAGGGAACCGCGGGCGGACCAGTGACCAAAATTGGGGAACGTCACAATCACGCGCTTTGCCACACGGAGAATTTCGTTGAGCAAAGCCACCGGGTCTCGAATTTCCTGGATGGTGCGGTTAATGATGGCGTAGTCATAGCTATCGCTCTGGATGTCAGAAATACCGCGTTCATCCAGATCACGCTGCACCACAGGCACATCGTTCTCGAGGCAGTCCAGAATATCCTTCAGGTTCTTCTCAATGCCCATGCCAGAAACATTCTTGGTGCGACGCAGGTAGTCGATCAGTTCACCGCTGCCGCAGCCAAGGTCCAGCACGCGACTGCCATCTTCCACCAGGGAACCCAGCAGTTCAAAATCCTTTTCGTTGTGGAACACCGGCATGGACTGGGTTCCTGCGGATTCGACAATCTTGCTATCCAGGAAACGGCCAACCGCCTTGCCCAACTCACCCACTTCAATGAGGAATCCGTCGTGACCGAACTGGGTATCCATTTCGAGGCTAGTCACCTGCTTGCCGGCAGCAATCAAGGCGCTGGTAATTCGGCGGGACTCGTGGGGCGGGAACAGCCAGTCCGTAGAAAGGTTCACATTCAGAACTTCGGCCTGAACATTCTTGAAAGCGTTTTCGAGAGAGCCGTATTCGGTCTCCAGGTCAAAACAGTCCGTAGCATGAGCGATGTGCAGATAGCTGTTGGCATCAAAACGATCAACGAACTTTGCGCCCTGGTAACGCAGGTAACTTTCCAGCGGGAGCTGCAAGTCAAAGGGCGTGCTATAGGTAATGGCGTGATTGCGATTTTCCTGGTCCTGGGCGCGCTTGAACTTCTTTTCCATGCCCACAGCGCTGAGGTAGGTAATGTGGGCCAGCTTACGAGCGTTCGCCAAACCAACGTCGGGCTTTACCGCCTGATCGTAATAGTCACCATTGTTGTAGTTGGGGTCCTGGGTAATAATGTCGCGGGCCACCACTTCAAATCCAAGAGCCTGGCTACTGAATCGAGGAGACGTTGCAATAATGATGCAACGCTTTACCAGTTCCGGATAATAGATAGCCCACTTCATGGCCTGGAAGCCACCCATGGAACCACCCACCACGCAGAACATGCCCTTGCAGCCAAGACCGTCAAAAAGTTCCTTCTGGGCGTGGACCATGTCGCCAATGGTAATGGTGGGGAAAGATCCGCCGTAAGGCTTGCCTGTGCGTGGGTTGATGCTAGCAGGGCCAGTGGAACCCTTGCAGCCACCCAAAATGTTGCTGCAGACCACAAAGAACTTGTCGGTATCGATAGCCTTGCCCGGACCAATGAGGGCATCCCACCAACCCGGTTTCTTGTCGTCGGTGGAATAGTAGCCGGCCACGTGGGCATCGGCAGTAAGCGGAGAACAAACCCAAATCACATTGTCTGCGGCAGCATTCAGCTTACCGTAGGTCTCGTAGCAAATTTCCAAAGCCGGAAGAGTCTTGCCATTCTCAAGCAAAAAACCTTGATCCCCGAAATCCTTATTGAAGGTCTGGGAAACAACAGGGCAAAGACTACCATTATGCAAAGATTCACTCATATGCATAAATATAGTAATCCAACAAAAAAGTGTAACGCTTATACTAGCCGCGCTTTCCTGTCCAGCCTAGCTTCTCACGAAGAGCGCCAACAAATCCTGTGTGACGCATGCGGAGGAATGTGGTAAAGGACTTGCTCTGGGTCAAGACCACATGGTCGCCTGGTTCCAACGCAATGCAAGTGCGGCCATCAAAGACCAGGTCAAGAGTCTTGCCCGCTGCAGGGCGTAGCACCAGTTTTTTATTTGTCAGAGACATTACCAGCGGTCGCACAGAAAGGCTGCCAGGTGCCACAGGGGTCAGCACCACTGCATAAGTCGCAGGATGAATAATGGGGCCGCCCGCAGCCAGGTTGTAGGCTGTAGATCCCGTAGGCGTAGAAACCAGCAGAGAGTCTGCCCAGTATTCTGTATATTCGGTACCGTTGTATTCCACATCCACATTCACCATACGTTCAGGAGCATGGGCGCGGACGTGGACTTCGTTAAGCACAGTCTGCTTGGAGATGCACTTCCTGCCATGATAGACAGACGCTTCGATCATCATGCGATCGCGGGTGGAAAACTCACCAGCAAGCAAGTCGTCCAAAGTCTGAGAAAGGCTCTTGATGCGGGTTTCCGCAAGGAATCCTACTCGCCCGGCATTCACACCCAAGATAGGAATGTCATGCCCCAAGGCCATGTGAGCCGCAGAAAGCACAGTGCCATCGCCACCTACTGCCAAAAGCAAATCCGATTTCAGGATTGCCTTTTCAGTAACCACCTTGACCGGTGCAGAAACAAGGTCCTTCAAATTTTCCAAAGCAAAAAACTTTACCTGAGGATGAGCGTTTGCCCATTCATGAATCTGCGTCAGAGCCAGAGCCAATTCAGGGCTCTTGTCCTTCCAGGCGATAATGCCGATGGTCTTAAAGGTATGCTTCTTTTCGCTCATAAAAAATCCAGGTCTTTTCGCAACTATTGCTTTGCTTCCGCCTCAGGCTTCTTGCTGGCCTCTTCCATCATGAGATTCAATTTTTCAAGAACTCCAGGATAGGCTTTTTCAACGATGTCAGAATTAGCCACAAGTTCATCATTCTGCAATGCTATTGAAAGAACACTCAAGGCCAGACCATTCTGGGGAACATCGCCCCCGTCAAAGTCCGAACCGTTTACGATGGTTTCAAGACCGCGAATCACAAGGCCGTCGTCGTACACGCCAACTTCGGCGCCAGTCTTACGCAGGTTTTCTGCAAGCTTTTCATTTCGCGGGCGCATTTCCTTACGGATTTCCTTGGGCACGCGCAAAATGGTCTCGCCTTCTGCAAAGCAGGCGGCCACAGCCAAAAACGGAAACTCCTCGAGGCCCGTGGCGATTGCATCCTCGGAAAAGCGCCTGCCCTGCAGACGCTTGCCAGAAGGCAGCGGCCAAACCTCAATATCGCCGTATACGTCTCCATAACGCTCGCGACGGCTGACGGTTTCAAAGCTTGCGCCCATTCGCTTAAGGCAAGTGAGGGCGCCAGCGCGACTGCCGTTCAGTTCCACATTCTTGATGCAGGCCTTGGCTGTCTTCGGCAGACTTCCGATAGTCAAAAGCAATATAAAGGCCATGGCCTCGGTGGTATCGCCCGGCACGTAGTATTCGCGGGCGGTAATCACGCGGGTTTCCGCCAGTTCCGTAAACTGGGTACGTTCAATCTTCTGACCGCGGGCCATCATCATGCGGCGTTCCAATTCAGTCAGCTGCTCCATGCCGCGCCCCTCATACTTGAGGGCCACGCCAAAGTACATAAGCATCTTGGTCCACTGGTCATGAACCGTAGACTTTTCCTCGAAGGTCAGGTATTCCGTACGGATCAGGGCACGCAACAGCAGGCGGTTTCGCATAACGTAGGAAACATTGCCCAGTGAATCCTTCTTAATGGCAGGTTCCTCTACCGCAAAGGTGAACACGAACTTGGCCGGTTCATCAGTAACGGGCTTTACCTTAAAATACTTCTGTAGGGTTTCCTTGGCGTTATTCACCAGAGCAATACCAGCTTCGTCAGCTTCTGCAGCAAAGGTATATACCTGCTCCGGATCCTTGGATGCCAAAGTCCACAGAAGCACATTGCAACCCTCGGAAAAATCCATAGGCAACATGCTGGGCAACTGGTACTGAAAGCCCTTGCCATCCAGCACGAGCTGATGGCCCTGCTGCTGGTACACCAGGCCATATTCCTTAAGAGCCTCGGCAAAACGTTCAACGCCGGCAGCCCAGCTGAAATCTTCCAGCACGGTACGGCCATTCACCAAGAGGGCCATCACCAGGGTGAGCTCCATGCGCTCGCGGTCGGGGTTCAGCAACAAATCCATTATCGTTCCTTTACGTCGTAGTCAAGAACACCAAGAATCTGCACCGCACGGCGGGCTTCCTCGGGAGTCTTGAAAGCAAGCAGCAAAGTGCCCGCCACATTTTCGCGAACCTTCATCAATTCAATATCGCGGATGTTCAAGCCGGCATCGGCCAGAGGCTTGAGCACATGCAAAAGAGCGCCGGGCACATCCTTCAGGGGCACCGTAATTTCGGAGAAGGCGGCAGCGGCATTACGGCCAGGAGCAAACAGGCTGGCTCGGCCATCGTTTCCGGCCTTGAAAATCTTCTCCAGGTTCTCGGAGCAGTCGTTTTCTGCAGGGCGGCCATTTTCAACCGTCACAAGGCCATCCATGGCGGCAATGGTCTTATCTACCCCATCGCGGACTTCGCGCAAGGCACGAACTGTTTCGCTGCGGTTGGTTACAGCAATATCGTGCCACATGTTCCAGCCGCTAGCGGCAATGCGGGTCATATCCCTAAAGGCGCGGCCTGCGTAATGCTGGTAGTTGTAATCCAGAAGGCGGCTAGGCATGCTGGCGGCCAAAGTAGAGCTAAGCATCTGGGGCATATGGCTGACCCAGGCCATGGTGCGGTCGTGATGTTCCGGCGGGAACACCACGGAATGAGCGCCCACAAAGGAAATCAACTGCAGCAAGAGCTTGTAGGCAGATTCGTCTACGCCATCGGGCGGGCAAACGAACCAGTAGGCATTTTCAAAAATCGAGGGGTCGCTGTATTCCAAGGTTCGCTTTTCGGAACCGGCCATAGGATGGCTACCCACAAACAGGAAGCCTTCGGGGAGCTTGGCACCAGCCTTGCAGATTTCCACCTTGGTGCTGCCAATATCGCTGACCAAAACACGCTTGCCCGCCGGCAATGATTCCGTCGGCAGTCGGGACAAGTCGCCCAAGGTCTTTAGAATGTGAAGGATTGGCGAACAAAGCAGGATCATGTCGGTACCCACCGCCCACTTTTCTGTTTCGCCGTACAGGAAGAATTCATCGGCAAGCTTCAGTTCGCGGGCACGGTCCAACGTAGCCGGGGAACTGACCGCACGAACCTTGACCTGCAAACCCGCCTGCTTGATGGCCGCAGCCACAGAACTTGCCAAAAGGCCAAAACCCACCAGGGTAATGTGTTCCATGCTATTCCTCCACCTTGCGGGTCTCCGCCATGATGACCTTGAAGATGTTCTTAATGGATTCCTCGGTAAGAGGGCCTTTGGTCAAAGGCCCCACCTTATCCAAAACAGCCTGTTCACGGCTTGCGTCCAAAACAGGAAGGCCTTCTGCCTTCTTGATCTTGCCGATTTCAGTAGCATAGCCGGCGCGCTTGTTCAAAAGCTCCACCAGCTGGACATTCAATTCATCAATACGGTTGCGCCAATCTTCAATTTTCATGCAAAGAATGTAGTAAAACCGCAGTCCTGGAACATGCCGCTCACCAGGTGCCAAAGTAACAACCGAAGCGTCCTGCTGCACAAATTTTCACCAACATACAAAACGACCCACTATGTAACATAGGAATTCCACCCCATCCGCTACATTATCTAAATTGGTATCATTCTTGTAATATATCTAGGAGAATATAAACATGACAAGAAAGTCCTTTGTAAAGAGTGCCCTGGCAGCCCTCGCCCTAGCGGGAGCCGCCTTTGCACAGAGTGGCGTTGCCGGTGGCCAAAACGGTATTCACCAGATCAACGCCAACACCTTGGGCCAGTGGAACGTTTCCTTTGGCGTAGGTGGCGAAGCATCTGCCGACTCCTGGTCTTTGGCCTGTGGTGGCGAAATGAAAGATTCCAAGGGCAAGCCCATCACCATGAGCGGCACCGCAGTTTCTGTCAGCGCCAACATCAATGCCGCAGTAGGCCTTACCAACTGGTTGGACTTGGGCGCAAGCCTGCCCATCTACATGGACTACGCTGGTGACGACCAGGGCTACCTGGCACACAGCAGCCTTATTGATCCCGCCATCGGCGACGTGGAAACCTGGTTGAAGCTCCGCTTCCTCGGCGGTAAGGACTCCTTCATCTCCGTAGCCTTGCTGGCACAGTTCTACATTCCCTCCGGTAACGAAGATTCCGGTATCCGCCCCCGTCATTCCTGGTACCTGGCCAAGAACACCAACCCCTATACCGCAGGCGACTTCGCCGCAGCCGGTGGCCTGGTGTTCTCCTTGAACGGCAGCCTGCTTAGCTGGAACACCCAGATCAGCTACCTGTATACCTTTGAAGATTTGCAGTCCAGCGCCCTTACCTATAGCACAGGCTTGAACTTCATGCCCTTCGACCTGATGGACTTCTTCCTGGAAGTCTCTGGCGAAATGCACCTGGAAGACGACCTGTACCGCGTAGACCCCATTGTGGACCCCTTCCTGATTACTCCGGGTATGCGCTTCCACTTGGGTGAACACATGGACCTGGCTCTCGGTGTTGAAATCGCCGGCCGTATGTTCAAGAACTTGAGCTTCGATGTTGCTGACGATAAGAAGGGTAAGTACGGATTTGATATTACCACTACCGATGAAAACAATCGCAAGACTACCTACCTGTATTCCTCTACTCCGTTGCTTGCAGGTACTGCATCTCTCGTATGGCGCTTTGGCGGCACCAAGAGCGACAAGCAGAACATCGATTCTCTAGTCAACGCCCGTGCCGACTCCCTGGCCAAGGCAAAGTTCGACTCCTTGATGGCAACGGTAGACACCACCGCAAAGATCGATACCATTACCAAGGTCGACACCATTGCTAAGGTCGACACCCTTTCTACCGTCGATACCGTAAAGGTTGTTGACGCTGTTGCCGATTCCATGGCCAAGGCAAAGATGGATTCCGTTGCCGCAGTCAACGACTCCCTGGCAAAGCTTTCTGCCGACGATGACAAGGACGGCATTCCCAACATGAGCGACAAGTGCCCCGGCACCCAGGAAGGCCTGAAGGTCGGCCCGGACGGTTGCGAAGTGGATACCGATGCCGACGGCGTTGTGGATTCCAAGGACAAGTGCCCGGCCTCCAACGCAGGCGCACCCGTTGACGAAAACGGTTGCGAACTTGACGAAGATGCCGACGGCGTTGTTGACGCAATGGATAAGTGCCCCAAGACCCTTAGCGAAGTTGCCGTTGACGAAAAGGGTTGCCCGACAAGCAAGGACGAAGACCTGGAAAAGCTGGCAGCACAGATCAAGTTCAACAAGAATACCGCTAAGCTCACCAAGAAGTCTAACAAGGCTTTGGACCAGGTTGCAGCCCTTATGCACGCCCGTGCCGACCTGCGCATTGAAATCCAGGTTCACACCGACGAACAGAAGACTGCCGAAAAGAACCAGGCACTCTCCGAAAAGCGCGGCAAGGCTGTTGTGGATTACCTGATCAAGAAGGGCGTTCCCAGCAAGCATGTACGTGCTAAGGGCATGGGCGATACTCAGCCCGTTGTTGCACCGAAGCCCGCCAAGAAGGGCAAGAAGGCTAAGAGCAATCCCAAGAATGTGCGCGTCGTACTTGACCCTCACATGAAGGGCGCTAACAAGGCTGCAGCCCCCGCCGCAGCTCCTGCTGCTGAACCCGCAGCACCGGCACCTGCTCCTGCCCCGGCAGCACCTGCAGCCGAACCGGCCCCTGCTCCGGCAGCTCAGCCGGCTCCCGCTCCTGAAGCAGCCCCCGCTGCTCAGCCTGCACCTGCACCCGCTCCGGCAGCTCAGCCCGCCCCGGCTCCCGCCGCCAAGTAATTTAGGCACTCTCGCCTAACACGAAAATAACCGCGATATATATCGCGGTTATTTTTTATGTTTCGTGGATTTGAACAAGAAACTTCTTTGGGCTGAATATCTTGAATCGGCTTGTTCTTCGATAGTCTTGAATTCTTTTACATACACCATTCCAATTCCCCCTAAAATGAAAAAACTCGCCGAAGTAAGCTATGCGTTTTTTGCATTGAAGCCCGGCAAGACCCGCAGGGGCTTGGCGGGCGCGGTCCCTCCCCCGCATACACAATCCTTTTCTGCAGAAGCTTTCTCAAACTCTATCACAAAATAGACAAGAAGAGTCTGCTTTTAAGCCGGCTCTTTTTTGTGTTACTGGATTCTTCGTGGCTACGCCACTCAGAATGACGCAGTCGCATTTTTTATGCTTACAAGGTTGATTAAACCTTCCCTTGTACATATTCTCGTAATACTTTTCGTAATCGCCGCTGGTGATGTTGTCCAGCCATTCCTGATTGTCCAGGTACCACTTGACGGTCTTCTCGATACCTTCTTCGAATTGCAAAGACGGTTCCCAGCCAAGTTCCTTCTGCAGCTTGGTGCTGTCGATGGCGTAGCGGGCGTCGTGGCCCAGGCGGTCGGTGACGTAGGTGATCAGGTCAAGGTCTTCGCCCTCGGCGCGGCCAAGAAGCTTATCTACAGTCTTGATCACCACCTTGATGATGTCGATGTTCTTCCATTCGTTGAAGCCGCCGATGTTGTAGGTTTCGGCAATCTTTCCGTTATGGAAAATGACATCAATAGCGCGGGCATGGTCTTCAACAAACAACCAGTCGCGAACGTTCTCGTCCTTGCCGTAAACCGGCAGCGGCTTCTTGTGACGGATGTTGTTGATAAACAGCGGGATCAACTTTTCCGGGAACTGGTAGGGGCCGTAGTTGTTACTGCAGTTGGTAACGATTGTGGGCATGCCGTAAGTGTCGTGGAAGGCGCGGACAAAATGGTCGGAGCCAGCCTTACTTGCAGAGTACGGGCTATGCGGCGTGTACTTTGTAGTTTCGTAGAAGAAGTCGTCGCCGTAAGCCAGGTGATGTTCGGAGCTGGAGGCCGTAGTAGTAAACGGCGGCTCGATACCTTCCGGGTGGTTCATCTTGAGGGCACCGTAAACTTCGTCGGTAGAAATATGATAGAAGCGCTTGCCCTCGTACTTTTCGGTAAGGCTTTCCCAGTAGAGCTTTGCGGCCTGGAGCAGGCTCAAGGTGCCCATGACGTTAGTACGTGCGAAGGTGAACGGATCCTTGATGGAACGGTCCACATGACTTTCTGCAGCAAGGTGGATAATGCCACCGATATGCTCATCTTGCATAAGCTTGTAGAAAGCATCAAAGTCGCAAATGTCCATCTTCACGAACTTGTAGTTCGGCTTGTCTTCGATATCCTTGAGGTTTGCAAGGTTTCCAGCGTAAGTCCAGCTTGTCTAGATTAATGATATTGTATTCGAAATTTAATTACCATGCTACCTGGACAGGGTATTCTGGAATCTTGGAATCCCTAGTCACAATAGTGGCATCCATAGCATTTGCCTGTGCAATAATCAAACGATCAAAAGGATCATTGTGAATCTTGGGCAACGTCTTAATCTTTTCAATCTCAGCAGGCTTTATAGGAACAATTTCAATGCTCCGACTATAGCATTCCGACTGGATTTCTGGAATTGTCATGGACAGAGACAACTTGCCAATGCTTTGCTTTATGGCAATCTCCCATAAAGAAGCTATGCTTACACAAAGGTTTTCTTCAGTCTCAATAATATTCCGTGCTTTGTCAGAAAGACTTTTCACATCTGCTAAGGAAAACAACAAGGCGTTTGTATCAAGGAGATAAATCACAAATACTCCTTGAAGCAGTCTGGCGTCTCGTCAAAATCGGGAGCCATCGAGAAACCAGCCTCATGGCCACCAAGCTTACGCTTTACAATTTCTTTTCTTGGGGTAACTTTCTCGGAAGGCTGTAACGACGAAACCAGCATCATCAGCAAGTTCCAGCGAGCTTCAGTAGGCAAAGCCTTTATTTCCGCAACAATAGAATCGTAAGACAAGGTAGCCTCCTTTCTAACGGAAATATAGCCTAAAACATCTGTACTCATACAACTCCTTTCTTGCCAACAAGCGTTAAACAGCCTTAAATTAAACAAACATGAAGAAATCATTTACAAAATTAAGCATTTATGTGTTGAAAACAAGAGGTTTCCTCTCAACAATACAACTTTGCAAACAACTGTTTGCACGAGTGTCGCGGCGACAGAAGGCAAAGCATTCTGTCGACATGACCGAGTGCCAGGTTGTTCTACAAATAACTGTTTGCACGATTTCACAACCAATCAACAGTTTTGCCCGGCAAGACCCGAAGGGGCTTGGCGGGCGCGGAACCACCCTAACCCAAGGAGCCAAATTTCTTCTTTTCGATAGGCTTTATAAACTGCTTTCGCAAGTCTCGTATGCTGTAAATTTTGTATGAATAGGTGGACAACTCCGCCGAAAGAGCGAAGTTTAGGATGCGATTCAGCTCATGCTGTCCATTATCGTAGTACAGGATTACATCTTCAAAGGATTGAAAATAATCCAGGTTCTCACGAAGGAACAAGGAGATTTCCTTTGACATCCGTCCTTCCAGCGAGAACACGTCTTCCCCGGGTCTTTTCTCGAACACAAAAGACTTGTACTGAATGGGTGCCTTGAGAGTGATGATCCATTCACTCCGCCGCTCCAAGAAAACAAAAATGGCGGGACAGTCTGCCCGCCTAGTAGGTTGAGTCAGGGTCTTTCGACCAACTCATGGCTATAATATACAAAAATAAAAGACCTTGTCAATAGATTTTACAAACCGCCTTCATTTTGCAAACAACTGTTGACATCGCTATGGGCGGCACGGCACAACAGTGCCGTCGCGCTCTATGTTGTGGGGCCGTTTCGCCGCCAGGGCGACGTCCACCCCTCGCAACACGCAGCCTTTTGCGGAACATGGGGAAAGGAAACACAGCAAAAGTCTGCGCCCCAAGGGGTCACGATCGCTGCCGCAAACTTGTCACAGTCACGCCGCTGCTGAAGGCTACCTATGCCCAGGAAGACAAGGAGGCGGCTCTAAAGAAGTTTATCGACGTGGAGCAGAAACTGCGGGACTGTATCAGGACCAACAACATACTCGAACAACTCAACCGCAAAATCCGTCGCAGGACGCGGGTCGTAGGCTGCTTTGCAGAAACATCCCCAGTTCGGATATGAAAATGTTCAAGCCAAGTTTTCGCATTACTCGCCTTGCTGTGTTTTCCGGATGGTGAATCAGCCTTGAAATTTGTCTGCCGACTATCTTCGTCCAAGAATTTTTCCGGACATATTGTAGAGTTTATCTTTAAACACGATAAAACTAGGCGCTTGAATTTGCTCCCACAAGAATGATTCTACACGTTCTCCAACAATTTTATACGATTCATCTTCATCCACATTCAAAATCTTCGCCAAAACCTTTTTTCCCGAATTTGGACTTTTGTCTGACATCGGAAGCTTCTCAAAAAAATCGTTCTTTGAAGCGTCTTTTGGACTTAAGGCACACAAAATCCAGGATTCACTTCTTGTCTTAGGGACCATCGGAACCCCTGTTTCGAAATTTGCAGATTCAAAACCATCTTCCATTGCAGAAAACATGGCGTTATACACTTTATCGATATCCGTACCAGAAGATGCGTCTAAATCCTTAAAGAAAATTACACCCCAATCGTCTTCACTTGCCTTGGCAAAAACTTTCGCCTTTTCTGCCAGTAATTTAGCGCATTTAGACACATAGGCGGCATTCGCAAAATTTTTCTTTAAACCACGAACAACCGCTGTTTTCTTTTCCGGTTTGCCCTTATCTGTCGCCTCAAGATTACCTCGGCTAACCTGCACAAAATCAACATACGAGACGTCATCCCAAAATGATTCTAGAAGCTTATCTACACAAACTTTCAGAGGACCCCGAGAATTAGTCTGCTTATCGTAGTACAGATCGGTCGGACCTTCACCACAAATCACGATACCAGGCATGATCAGTCCTCTTTTCTAAGACTCTCAGAAAGAGCATTCAAGTCGGTATCGCCCATAGCCTCTCCTGGCCCCATAATTTGGAGTTTTTCTTGCAGGGCGGGAATCTTAAAAAATTTCTTTGCCTTGGTAAAGTTGTTTCTATCCTTATACAAGAACAGAACACTTTCTGCGGCAACCTCATCAGGTAGATAGTTCAACAACAATCCGCTATGGGTGGTCACGACAACTTGCTTACCATGCTTCTTGTAACCAAGAAGCATTTTCACAAACATGTCAAACAGTTCCTGGTTCAATCCATTTTCAACTTCGTCAAAAAGGACCAAGGGGCAATCCGCATACTGCTGGGACAGCATCAAGTAAAGGCGAAGCGTCCCATAGCTTAAACTTGTGGCGTTGAAAGCAGTTTTTTCCAGTTCACTTAACAGAATCGTCTTCCAACCGAAACGTTGTTTTTTCACTTCATATTTCTTCAAGGTCGGATAGAATTGCTGCAAATCCTCAAAAATTTTCTTTTGTGAATCCAAAGGCAGATTGGCAAAAAAACCACACAGATTCTTACCATTCTCCTCAACATCCACAGGCGCATTTTTTGAACTTTGCCTTGTCGAAGAAGCGATTGCGTGGGGATCAAGAACTCCAAACAGTTTCAACTGCTTTAGTTGACTGCCCAGTTTTGTCGCATACAACGAAAAGATTGAGCCATCGTACTTTAAATTGCTGAAATCAACACTTTTCGTTTCATCGGAGATTTTAGTAATGAATTTTCCAGAAGAATATGAATACTTGGCATTGTCATCTTGCATGATTTCAGACGAGCAACGCAATTCCCTTGTATTGAATTTGCCTTCCCAATAGACTTCTGTGGAATTCAATACAGCTTCAATCCGAATTTCAATTGAAAACTTTTTCTCCGTTCCGATGGTCAGCAGTTCGTTAGCAGTCAAATCCTGACTCGCAAGCCAATCCTTCACGTTGCCGTTCATCAGCGCCTTGATAAATCCAAGTAGCTGCAATACAGTCGTTTTTCCGGAACCATTCACACCAATCAAACAAATAAAATCAGTCAAGTCGCTGATTTCAAAATTCGACAGCGACTTAAAATTCTTAACTGCAATTTTTTTGACTTTGAAATTATCCATAACTGTAACCAGTGGGTAATATAGCATTTTTGCATCAGCATTTTACCCTATCAAATCCTTCAAAGGGGAATTTTCGTTCTCAGAAGCTATGGTCCTAGCCTTTTCTAGCCAATCTTCTGCATCAGTTTCCTCTTTAAGAACATTTTTTAACTGATCGAAATTTTCCGCAATAATTTTTGATGCAACATTGTCCTCCAATAGGAAAGACGGAACAATAGTTCTTAAGACATCTCCTAAACATTGTTCTACAAAACCAAATTTTAGCAAAGCGTCCCCTATAAAGATAAACTTGTTCAAATCCATTATTTTTCGACCATTAACAAAATTATCTCGAATGTTTTTGAACAAGCGTTCTTTAAAACTTTTGCTCAATGATTCAAATATGACCGACCAAATTTCTTGATTAGGATTTATTTTATTTTCATTCAATAATTCGATAAGGTACGCTTCCATGGCGTCTTTTGCATTTGAAGACCAACCATATTTTATCAGAATAGCTTCCTTGACTCCATACAGATTCGGATTCTTGAACCGAGCAAACCAAAAATCTTTTGACCAGGAGTTAAAATACCAGACAAGCCATTGAACCAATCTCTTTGCAAACTCAGAATCTTGATTTGCTACAAATTGCAATGTCTTATAGGGAAGAACTTGCTCTACACTAGCAGGGTCATCTTGTTTGAATTTCAGCAATTTGTCAAACGTTTCTTTTTTGCGATCATACACCTTCATTATTTTCAAAAGCAGTGGTGACAAATCTATTCCTAGCAGCTCGCTTAGGTCGTTTAATTTTGGTAGTATTTCGAACAAACCTTTAACTGTAATTTCGTATTGACCATTTACGATGGCATCTTTTACGTAATCCTGAACAACCCCATACGTGTGCAACATATCCTCATTAGCAAGAATCTGTTCAAAGGTCATTTGAGAAGATAAGTACGAAAGCAACGAGGTTTTCACATCGTTTGGTAAAGGACTAGATAACATTTCTCCAAAGAATCTACTTGAAACAGGATAATTACAATGGATTATGCGTATTGCAAGAATAATACCCTTTAAAGAAGGGATTGTGGTTGAATTAAGTAGAGTGCCAAGCAAATTCCAATTTATCTCATCCGCGTTTATATTGTATTGCGGAAATACCGTGAATAATTTCAAAAGTTTTAAGAAATTTTCTTCAGAATAAACCGGATTTTGTGCAAATAGGTTGTTCAAAGTCGCATCAACATCCATCTTTCGTTTCGTTGAATCAGGAAGGTTTTCTAAACAATCCTGTTCAAGTAATTGCATATAATTCAAATTTGCAAGATATGATTCCATTTCCGGGCAATCAAGCGGAATTTGCTTCATAAGAGCCCCTTTTTCTTTAAGAATCGCCAAGTAGGCTTCGGCGCTGATTGACAAGTTTGGCAAAAGGGAATATAAGTCATCCATAGGAAGATAACGACTCAACCTTTCTATGAAAGATGTGTAAGTTTTAGGCTCATATTGTTTGAAAGAAAAGCCATCTCTAGCAAAAATTCTTAACAAGTCCTTAATCAATTCTATCTTTGACGTTTTTTCAACATGTTTCAATAGAATTTCCTGAGATTTTTTCATCACACCAAACAATCGTTCTTTTTGGAAATCTTGGGGTTCTTTTTCCTTTAGCCACCAAAACAAACTTTGCCACAACATTGCAGATTGAACGCTATTCAAAGCATCTTGGGGTAAAAAGTCTAACGAGACAACAGCGTCGTCCAGGTTCTCCATTGATTTTAATGTATTTTCCAAAACGTCCCAGAAAAAAGGAGCCTTGCTGATTCTTTCAACTTCTTCTTTATCACCCTGTTCCAATGCCCTTCTTAGCGATGCCTCATAAACCACAGACATAGTTTTTTCCGGAGAAACCTGATAAACAATGGATGATATATATTTAAAATAATTGGGATCGCGTTCGTAAATTGCTTTTAAATTTCCTAGGCATCCCAAATACAACGGATTTTCTATTAAGACATCTCTTCGTAAAATGAAAATTGCGATGTAACGTTCTGGTACCACAAAGGATTTCTTTGTTAGTACAAGTTCATTGATAAACCTTATTATTGAACGTGGAGTCAAATCTCTTTTCCCGGACAGTATATCGTAAACCTGAACAACGCGTTCAAATTCTTCTTTATCTTTAATTTCATTAAAAGCTTCAAGCCATTTAACTTTAAAGAAATTTTTCCAATCAGACAGAATTGGGGGAGCGACTCTATAAACGACATCAAAAGTTTTGTCAATGTAATCGTTTCCGCATTCTTCTGTAGCACCATCACAAAGAGAAAAAGCGCCCTTTATGTGGGTTCTGTCAAATGACACAATACAAGAAATGTTTTTATGACCATTGTTTTCGGCAAAGAATGTGTGAATTGAAGACCATAAACCTTCAATTTTTTCTTTCGGTAGTCGATCCATATTGTCGAAGAAAATGACTAGATGTTTGCCTTCTAATGCACTTGACAACGAAGAAAGAAAGGCTCTAAAATCAATGACAGATGGATTCGTTTCAGAAACGAATTCTCGATTTGTTGTTTCTATTTCCTTGTCCTTGTATATACTAATGAACTCAGTAACACCTTTTTTGAAACCATTGCGTACGATAGAACATAATAAAGCCAAAAGAATTAGAAAAAAAGGAATTGCATGAATTAAATTTGATACAAAACCACATGCGACTGTTATATTTTCGCAAATGGGGGCGATAACAAGTGCTAAGGCACAAATTATGATTCCAAAACTAATTTTTGGTATTTGAGTTTGTTTCGTTTCAGTAACTACACCTGTTGTTTTCTTAACCCTTTCTCTCCAATTGTTGTTGTCGCCATCTTTTTCATTGTTTTTGACGGCTCTTTTTTCTATCAGGAAATCTACCAATTCATTTAGGATAGCTTTTCTTTGCAAATCCTCTTGATGTCCCCAAACATCATACGTGAAGAAATAGAACTTTGACATTCCATATTTTTGACTAAACTTCTTTTTTACAATTTCAATTAGATTGCTTTTTCCTGATCCCCAAGACCCCTCAATCCCAATCATCTTCTGTTGTTGTCCCCGACGAATTTGACCAGCATTATGTTCAATCTGGGCGACAATTGCATTTGCAATGGAATCTTGGGATTTGCCCTCAAAGAGGTCTTCACCAAGAGGGGCATTACTTAAAAATTTCAGATTTTGCGACATTTGATTTGCCTGAGAAAATATTCCTACGGTAAATATAACATCAAACGGCTGTCTATTTTTGTCAAATAGCAAAATCCTTGCCCAGCAAGACACTATCTTTCGTCAGTTCTCTTTTGGGAGCTATAACAAAATTAGAAGTTCTTTCAAAATCGGTGTAAAAACACCATCCTAGCAGACTTGTCAAGTCAATTCTAATTCCTAGTCGAGCATATAGATGCAGTCGCCACCGCGACGAAAATAGAACCTGTTGGAGAGAAGGATTTTCATGATATTTATCGGTCTTAAACTACAATCAAATTTGAATTATAAATGGAGTTTTTTGAAACAAACTTCTAGACGTTTCATTTAAGCATGGCTTATTGCGATTAAAAAACGACTTTTGCCAGTTCAATCTATAGATTCATTTGGTTATGGACTAATAATTTTAGATCCAAGATAGCATTCTTCATTTTTATTACATTGACTTAGCAATTTATCTAAATCATCGGACGATAATGATTTGGTTCTTTTTATTTCCTCAATGTTAACACAGTTGAATAAACGTTCGTATTTTCCATAGTAATATGCGACAAATTCACCATCACTCACGTCACCATCTACTACAACATCATCTAGTTCCAATACAGTTTCAATTTCATCTTGCTTCTTTGAAACAACAGTAATCCAATTATCCGTGTCTAAATTAATTTCATTTTCTTTTAAACGCCACTCCCTCAGCCAACTATAATCGCGTTCATTTGGGATGAATTCTTCAAAACGCCAATCCATACCTATTTTTTTCAAATTTTCACAATCACACTTCGGTCCGTAAATAACAGATCGTCCCCCGAGTTCATAGAATCTGTCCTTTTTTATCCCAAAACCGTAAGCAGAATACATTGGATTAGGATATTTATTAAAGATTTCAAACATTTCTGGCAGCATAGTAACAGGAGCTTCTGTGAAACAGATGAAACCTCGATTACTAGTATCCTTTATCTTATTTTCTTTTAATATGTTGCAAAAATTTTTTTTGCCTTTTGACCTTTGGTAAAATGAAATACGAACTCAGACAAGTCATGTCTTGATTTCAAAATATTGAACAATGTTTTATGGCTCTTCATCAACATGTGTGGGTGGCTTCGCCACCCTTTTTTGTTGACTTTC
>JAKSIF010000040.1 GCA_024398965.1 Fibrobacter sp.
GCGGGCGATTCGATCGCCAGACAATGTATGCTTACCTCTGGAGTGCGACGGAAGAGAATAAAAAAGCCATCGGCATTCACATGATGGCTGGCCGCAAGGATGTTTCCGTCTACCCTTACGCAAAAAACTTCGGACTATCCGTTCGCTGTGTGAAGGATGAATAATGAAAATGAATGCCAGGGATTGGTTCTGGACTCGGGCTCCGAAAAAATTTATCATTACCGACGATTCCGTTGAAATCGTTACGGAACCGCACACAGATTTGTGGCAGAGAACGTATTATCATTTTCGTAATGACAACGCTCCGGTTCTTCAAATAAAGACAGCGGAAAAGTTCTTTTCCTTTGTGGTTAAGACATCGTTTGAAAGCAAGCATCGCTTTGACCAGTGCGGCGTAGCCATGTATCTGGATAGCGAAAACTGGCTGAAGGCTTCCATCGAATACGAGAATGAAAAATTCCAGCACCTTGGAAGCGTGGCCACCAACATGGGCTATTCCGATTGGGCTACAACTGCGATCCGTGCCGATATTAAATCCATGTGGTATCGCTTCAGCCGTCGCGAAAATGACTTTTGCATTGAATGTTCCGAGGACGGTTCCAACTTCACGCAAATGAGAATTTGCCACATGTGGAAGGCAACCGATGAAATTCAGTTTGGCATTTACGCATGCAGTCCCGAAGATTCCTCCTTCAGGGCTGTATTTACCGACATGGAATTGACGGAATGCAAATGGCTTGCCCACGACGGACAAGCCCCAGACGAAAAAATTTAGAACGCTCCTTAAACTGTTCTTCCGCCCCACTCTTGGGAGTGGGATTTTTTTTATATCTCCCCTAAAGGGGATCATGCGCACTAAGGAATAAATTCCTAAGTGCTGTCCGTCCTCGACAAGGGCCCAAGAGATCAATCTCAAAGGGAAATGCGTTCTTCAGGAAAAAAGTGAAAATACTCAGAATGGAGTTAAATGCGTCTGCAATCGCATTGCAGGCACTTGCGTTTATTTTTGAATGTAATTATATTGTAGTTATACATCGAGGTCTATTATGGAAATAGATTTCGAGTGGGATGAAAAGAAGAATGAGATAAATCAGAAAAAACATGGCGTATCTTTTGAAGAAGCCAAGAGTTGCTTTGAAGATGAACATGCTAGAGTTTTCTTTGATGTAGAACATTCAAAAGATGAAGATCGTTCTATTCTCATAGGATTGTCTTCTGAACTAAGAATCTTGATTGTTGTCTATACGGAACGTATTAATGGTAATGATGATTTGATTGTCAATCGTATCATTAGTGCGCGAAAGGCGACGAAGAAAGAGTTTCAGTATTATTGGAATGCGCGTAAAGGAGACGAACCATGAAGAAAGAGTATGATTTTGAAAAAATGAAGGCAATAAGAAATCCTTATGCGGCTGCATTAAAAAAACAAATTACCATTCGGTTGAACTCTTCAACTATTGAGTATTTCAAGAAAATGTCCAAAGATCAGGGCATTCCTTATCAGACTTTGATTGATTCCTATTTGACAGACTGTGCGGTCAAAAAGAGAAAGATTTCAATTGAATGGAAATAAACCTTAAACCGTTCTTCCGCCCCACTCTTGCGAGTGGGATTTTTCATGCTCTAATGTTTTGTCGAAGTCGGCGAGAGGTTCGCAGTCTTTTTCGATGGCAAGTTGCGTTGCGTGAAGGCGGTTGAGGCAATCCATCTTTTCGCGGTCGCCGATTTTGGCGTGCTCGATGGCGCCTTTTAAAACGCGGATGGATTCGTCGTAAACGCGGGTGAGAACAGGGAAGGGGTGACCGTCCTTTCCGCCGTGGGCGAAGGAATAGCGGGCGGGGTCCCTAAAGCGGGAAGGTGTTCCGTTAATCACTTCGCTTACAAGTGTCAATGACTGCAACGTGCGGGGGCCAAGTCCCGGCGTAAGCAAAAGGCTTTCAAAATCCTTGGGGTCTGATTCATAGGCGGTGGCAAGAACTCCACCGAGGCGCCTCAAGTCAACGTCTTCGGCGTGGACTTCGTGACGGCTGGGCATAATGCAGTTGCGGGATGAATTTGCGACGATAGGGTCCCGCGATGGATTTATAATAAGGGGCTGTGCACTCTCCGGCGGGGCAAACAAATCCATTTGTGGCGAAACAATGACAGAAGAATTGGGCGCTACAATCTGCTGGATTTCACGCATCATCCTGTCGGGATTTTCGTGAGTCAACTCCAGAATGGAACTGCGCGTCACGCCTGCATCCTGATGAGTCAAGTTCAGAATTTGCCCACGGTTTTCGCCCACCACGCCGGCGTGGGGCTCTTCCACAAAAGACCGCAAGTTCGAAGAACACCAGTGGTAACGTCGGGCGGCTTTGGCGCCTGTGTTCATGCCCTGCTGAACTACCGCCCAGTCGCCCTCATCCGTCACGATAAAATTATGCTGGTAAAGCTGGAAACCGTCCTGCACGGCGGTGTTATCCACCTTGGCGCAAAGGCAGCTGGTACGCTTCAGGTAATACCCGTCCACGCCGGTCTTGTCCGCAATCTGCAGCAATTCGTTGGGCGTCTCCCGGGAGAATTTTCCGCGTCCGCCGCACACATAAATCCCAAGGTCTTTTGCAATCGGGTTCAGCCCACGCTTCAGGGCGTACATCACGCTGGTGGTAATTCCCGAAGAATGCCAGTCCATGCCCATGACCGCACCGAAGGACTGAAACCACAGCGGGTCGCTTAAACGCACCAGGAATTCCCTCTTGCCGTAATTTTCCACAATGGATTCGGCAATGAGCCTGCCCAAGTCACGCATACGGTCCGCAAGCCAACGGGGAACAGTCCCCGTATGCAAAGGCAAGTCCGCTACACCAGTACGCTTAGGCATGATTTTGTCTATCTGATTTTCTTCTGCATTTTTACTGTGAATCGGAATCACAGGGATATTGCGATAACCACTTCTCCAACTCTTCCTTTTCGGGAGGGGCTAGAGGGCAAATTCCATCTTCTTCTCCATCTACAGTATAGCTATCACTGTAGATGAGTGAAAACATGGCGCTGTAAAGAAAACCCAATGCGCCTAAAGTTGCTGCTGCTACACTAGGTTCGTCACCTCCCAGTAATGCGCCCAGGCCGGCTCCAATTCCAGCTGTGACAAGAACTGGTTTCCAGAAACCTTTCTTTTCTAACTTCTGTGTTGAATCCAGAGAAATACATTTGTTGATTAATTCGTTCAAATTTATGGGATATGTGATTTCTGGATGGAGGTCGCTTTGAAGCCAAATGGTTCTGTTGCTCTTGTCGTAGCAAATTCCAGAAGATAAGACTAGGTCATTGCCCGCAATCGGATAAATTGATGCTTTGAGATGTATCGTCTTTTTGTCAAAACTTTTGTCAAGCCAGAAAAGCGTTTTTTGAATGTTGTGCATTCCGCCAGATGTCAGGTTGGTTTCACGGAATTTTGTACTGGAGTCAGATTTGGCGATTGTCTTGATGGTGGATTTAGTTTCGACTTTTGATTTAGTTGCGGAAGGCTTTGCTGTTAGAACTTGTTTTTTTGTTGGGTTTAAGGGAAAGTAAGTCCAATTGTTTTTTAATGAATCCGGGGTAACTGAATAAGCGATAACGCTCGATGTTGAAAGGGCTGTGATTGGTGCTATAAACGCCCATGGAAAGGGCATGGTTAGCATTAGTGCCCCGGAAGCCACGAGTCCAATGCCCATGGCTGTTTTTTGGGATTCCGCTACTTCTTGGGGATTTTTTTTCAGCCTTTTGTTGAGAAGCACTTCACCTTGATGGATAACCTGCAGTTGTGAACCGTCTACAGAATCTTGGTTGACGCTCATGGTCAAGGGTGTGGTTCCAACGTAGGTTGAATCCAGGTATACCGTAGCGATAACTGCTCCCGGGGATTCGACCTTCAAAGTTCGCATCGGTGAATTCCCCGGTGTGGCGCAGCCGTAGAGCAGGAGTCCGCATAGTATGCAAATCAAACGGATTAAATGTCGATTTGTATGGGATGAATGATGCTTCATGGAGAATAAATTAGATAATTTTATATCTTTTTTTGCGATGAAACAGGTCACTTTGATACAGATGTTTCTCCTCTGCGTAATCAGCGGTCTATTTCTTGGACTTGCTGGTTGTGGCGATTCCTATAAGATGGCTGTGGATGTGGGTTCCTTTGATGTTACCCTTCCTCCTACGGTTCGTGGCGCAGAATTTAATATGCAAGAGAATTCCTCTGCCATGCGAGTAACCGCCTCTGTGCATGAACCATCCGAAAAATCCTCTCACTTGTCCAGGGTTTTTAATGGCGCTGCCGTAGTTTGTGAAGGTGAACAGCATTGCCCCGGTAAAAAGGATGCCTACAATTCTTATGGAGGCGAAAGATTTCTACATCCGTCAAAGGCTGACATTTATTACAATTTCAAGTCTTTTCCTGTGTCGCTGAGTGTAGAAACTCTAATGAAAAGCGAAAGACGTTTACTGGTGTATGGCTTTGGCTTGGACCCGATGCCTTATGTTACTGCTGCAATAGGTCTCAATAGCCGTTACGGTGAGGTTGGAATTAATACTTACCTAGGACTGGATTACAGTAAAACTGATTACGCTTTTAGAGCGATATACACTTACCAAACAATCGGTTTTGGAGGTGGTACGGATGTGGGTTCTTTTGAGGGTAAATACGATGAATACCAGTTCAATTTCCGCGGTGGTACTGGTGCCCATGCCAGCTTATTCCTTGGTCCGGTGGCCTTGACTTATGTGCCCATGTTTAACATTCCATGGCTTTGGACCACGGATTTGAAGACAAGAGAACCGGACGGAATTCTTCTTGAACATGTTTCAAGAGAAAGCGACTTTGATGTCACCTTTAAGTTCCCCTTTTATTTTTCCAATTATTTCGGCTTCACCTACAATGCTCATGGTGGACTGCAGTATAGTCTGGGTCTAACGGTTATAAATGGCACTCAGTTAGACGAACGTTTGATTTTTGCTTCAACTTCCATATCGTACTTGTTCTAGGAGGATGAAATGCAGAAAATTTGCTTAACGATTGTTGCTGTAGAGCTTTGCCTTTGCGCCTGTTCCCAGTGGGATCCCAACTCGGATGAAGGTGTTGTGACCCGACTTTCTAATTATCAGGATCTGCAAAAAACCGTCATTACTTTTGATGGCGAAAAAGTCCGGTACGATAGTCTATATCTATTCTATCAGGATTCCCTTTCGCAAGCGAACGGTTACGTGATTTTTCGGTTCGGTCAAATTGGCAAGAATGAGCGGTATGCCCTTGATATGTACATGAATATTTATGGCTGTACCGATATGTATTGCTCCAACGCAAATATGATTGTTTTCCATGATGCCAGGTATGACAAAATAAGAACTTTAAAGGAAGGTGAATTCTCCCTGACAAAGCCGAAATCGGAACTTCACAAGGGTGAAATCTTTGGCGAAAATTGCAAGTTGAAAGTCTTTAATTTCTTTGACTTAAAAGTCGATTTACCCGACGTACAAATAGACTGGTTTTTGCAAGAGTCTGAAGAATCTTGTGACGTGACGATTTACTACTAGGTGCGAAATGATCTGGTTCTTGTTTGCAATCCTGTTGTGCGCTTTGGCTGGCTGCTCTGAGTACAGTTCAGATTTTGATGTTGTTGACGCACGAGCAAAAGATCCTGTGTCCCAGACCCTCAATGTTGATTACTTTGGCGTTGATATTAATTATTATCGTTGGGAAATGTGCTCATCCATGACTTATGAGCGGGATTCCATAGCCCTTGAATGTCTGGATAGTTCCTTTAATGTGGTATCTAGAATTACGGATTATGATACAGCTGGTTATTGGAACCAAACTGCTATATTCAAGGATTTGAAACTGCAAAGTCCTTTTGTGGAAATTGTTCAATATGGACACCTTATGTGGAAGTATGGCGTTCAAACGTATAGCGTTTCTGTTGAAATGCGAAACTTGAGAAATGCTGTAAATATGGATACAGTAAGATTTAACGAATCTACGGATGTCTTGATCAGGGACAGGCTGCGTCGATATTTGGAAGAGGGTTTGCCTTTTTATGTAGCCGAGGGAATGGCGAAAAAGGATTTTAAAGATTTTTTGAAATCGAAAAATCTCAGTGCTTCATTCATTTTTTGTAACGCTCTAAAATACCCCGAAACAGAAAACGTTCAACGTCATTTAGAAAAATTTCAGCGCGAATTTGCCTTGGATACGCTTTCGAAAGATTCTCCCATATTGACTACCTTGGATTCCATGCTGACTGCTGATTCTGTCATTCCTGATTGTAATATGGATTACTTGGCGTTGGCCTATGACTTCAACCAGTGTTCTCGTTCGAATTACGTTGATTCCATTATGAATCCTTATAGCAAATGGTATGGGACCGTTTTGTATTGCGATTCCAGCAAGTGGCGAATAATTCCAAGGGACAGTTTGCCCTTGTTGTGTATGACTTACAATAAGGATGAATTGCGCCTGACAAAAGATTCCGCTTTTGTGGTTTGTGATGGAAATGGCTCTTGGCGTGATGCTGCGTTTAAGGAACCTTATCTGACTCGTTTCTTGGGAAAATGTGATAGCAGCGAAACCTCCATAGATACCTTGGGGCATAGCGCTCTTTGTGCAGCAGACGGCAAGTGGTATATCTATAAAAGCGAACTGGAAAGACAAATTGGAATTTGTGGTGTTAACGTGGAATTTGGAACCACCAAGGTGTTAGGGGACACTGCCTATTATTGTAATTCAACAGGCGAAAAGTGGATTGTCTATAGTGAGCTCGAACGACAAATTGGAATTTGTGGTATTACGGCAAAATACGACTCCATTGCGGAGTATGAGGATGGTTATTATTCTTGCACGAAAGCTTGGGCTGACAATCGGGGTGTTCCTGGCGTTTGGAACCTCCTTGATGCTCAAGCTTGGATTGAAAGGACCATTGGGAAATGTTGCTCAACGATCCCTTGTGGTACTCTCGCTTCGTACGGAAACCATGTTTACTATTGCGATGATAAAGCAAAAAAATGGCGTGATGCCAATTCTCGTGAGTTTACATTATTTACCCATCCTAATGGAGGTAATTGCAATAGAAACAGCAGTCATATACAGGTGGTTCCTGTTAACGATGAAGGTTATTGGATGTGTGTAGATGATCCCGTTGGTGGAATTGATTATGGCTGGACGCGTTTGGATCGCAAGAATCACAAGGAGCTTACCACCTATTTTAATAATGGCTCTGGTGAAAGTACAAAGGTTGTTGCAGTGGATTTGTCGACTAAGTACTATAACTATGCCCTATACTTGAACGGAGATAGGGACGATTCTTCGCTGTATGGAGTGGTATATCCCTTGGGTTTTTACGAGATTGTTCTTACGGATGATTTGCTTTTGCTTGATCGCCCTGTCGATGGGGTTATTGCTGCCGATGAAAATTGCCCCATAGGATTCCATGTGGAAGGAACCATTTGCGTAAAATCTAGGACTAATTAGAAAAATCGCGGCTTTGTTGGCTTACTGGTTCTAAGCTTTATAAGAGGCAATCTTTTTACGTTGAACATTCCGCTTGCTTTCTTGCCGAACTAACAAGAAATCCTTGTGAGTTGATTCGCGAGGCAATTCACCATCTTTGTACAGCAATATGGAATTGTCTTCAGGACGGACTTCTTTCATATACACAAATGTGCACTAAAACGTATGCCGTGTCAATCCTCCTATAACCATATATTTTCTATTTAAGTAAATCCCGAAGAATGCCCTCGTTGTCTACCGACAACACCATTATTATAGAGTTAGTCCTTTTTTGAGTGGGCGAACCTATATTTAGGGTGGGAAGCTTTAAAAAATGGATGTATGGGCTTTCCAAGGGATGTTTATGAAGAAGTTTATGGTGTGTGCCGGCCTTACGCTGGCGATGGGTTTTGGCCTAGCAAATGCAACTCGCCAGATGGAGGCTCTGGACCGTGGCCTGGTGGCTGTAAAGACCGGCAATGGCGTGTTCCTGAGCTGGCGCGTGTTGGGTACCGATGGCAATGCGACCGGTTTCAATCTTTATCGCGACGGTGCAAAGATTGCGAGTTTCGATGGAAAGGCTGCCTCCAATTATACGGATGCCCAAGGAACTGCCGCAAGTAAATATTATGTCCGTCCGGTTGTAAACGGCGTCGAAAAATCTTCGGACAAGACCGTTTCCGTTTGGGGTGAACAGAAGCTGACTATCAATTTGGATCGCCCTGCTGGCGGTTCCGATTACACTTACAGCCCCAACGATATTGCCGTAGGCGATGTGGATGGCGACGGCGAATACGAACTGATTTTGAAGTGGGATCCCAGCAATTCCAAGGACAATTCCCAGAAGGGTAAGACCGGCAACGTGTTTGTGGATTGCTACAAGTTTAGCGGAAAGAAATTGTGGCGAATCGACCTTGGCGTAAATATTCGTGCAGGCGCTCATTATACCCAGATTCTGGTTGGCGACTACGATAGCGATGGCAAGGCGGAAGTGGCCATGAAGACTGCCCCCGGCACCAAGGATGGTTCCGGCAAGTATATTAGCAAGGGTGCTGCCGCCGGCGAAACCAACCACACCAAGGATTACCGCAATTCCAACGGTTACGTCCTGAGCGGTAATGAATACCTGACTCTTTTCAATGGCGAAACGGGTGTGGAAATGGCGACTGTCAATTTCAATCCTGCTCGCGGAACTGTTTCTAGCTGGGGTGATTCCTACGGCAATCGCGTGGACCGTTTCCTCGCTACCAACGCTTATCTGGACGGTCAGAAGCCCAGCATGGTTTTCCAGCGCGGTTATTACACCCGCATGGCTGTAACCGCTTACGACTGGGATGGAACCACTTTGAGCCAGCGCTGGTATTATAACGCTGCCACCAAGGGCAGTGAATGCTATGGCATGGGCAACCACAATATTTCCGCTGGCGATGTGGATGGTGATGGCTTTGATGAAATTATCGAAGGTGCTTGCGCCATCGATCATAACGGAAAGTTCATGTACCGTACCGGCAAGGGTCACGGCGACGCCATGCACTTGGGCGACTTGGATCCGGATCACGACGGCCTGGAAGTCTGGGAAGTTCACGAAGAAAAACCCTACGGCTACGATCTTCACGATGCCCGTACCGGTGCAATTCTGTGGAGTGCCAATAGCGACGCTGATAACGGTCGTGGAGTGGCTGCCGATGTCGATAGCACAAGTCGCGGTTACGAAATGTGGTCTGCCGCTAATTGGAATACCTATTCAGCAAAGGGCAAGCAGCTGGCTACTAGCCGCCCCGCCTATAATTTCCGTATTTACTGGGACGGCGACCTGCTGGACGAACTTCTGGACAACACCACCATCAGCAAATGGAACAGCGCTACCTCCAAGAGCAGCACCTTGCTTTCTATGGAGGGCAACAGCTGCAACTCCACCAAGGCGACCCCGAACTTTAGCGGCGACATTTTTGGCGACTGGCGCGAAGAAGTGATCCTTCACGATGGCGCATCCAAGCTGTATGTTTACACCACGACCATTCCTACCACGCACCGCCTTTACACTCTGGCTCACGACCCCATTTATCGCTTGGGTATGAGCTGGCAGAATACCGCCTACAACCAGCCGCCTCATCTTGGTTTCTGGCTGGGTGCAGGTTCTGAGAAGGCTCCCGCTCCCGACATTATGCTGGTGGGTGGCGAAGTGGGCCCCAAGATTCCTGCCATCCAGAAGCAGGGGGCAGGCTCCAGTTTTCAGACGATCATGCTTGGCGATGCCATTACGGAATACGCCTTCGGTTACAGCAACTGCGATGGCCTTACCATTACAGGACTTCCTGATGGCGTGACCGCAAAGCAGGATGCCGCAAATTCCCGCTACGTCATTAGCGGTACTCCTACCAAGGCTGGCGTTTACGAAATTTCCATTACCACAAAGGGCGGCTCCACCGAAGTGGATCCTGCAACTCGCGGGGCGAGCATTACCGTTCTTGCAGAAGCTGCAATCGTTCCCTCTGCAGTGAAGGTTCTTTCCTCTGTTGAAGCCGGCATTCCCACCGATGGCGTAGGCGTCTGTGAAACGACAAACGCGGGCTTTGTAGGTGAATGCTATTTCAATATTGACAATGTGGTTACCAGCTATGGCATCTGGAATCTTTATTCCGGCGCGGCACAGGAAAATGCAACTCTGGTTTTGCGTTATGCTCACGGCAAGACGGACACCCGCAAGATGGAACTGTTCGTCAATGATGTAAGCTATGGCGTGGCAACCTTCCCGCCCACAGCTGATTGGACCACCTGGGATTCCGTCGCTATCAAGATTCCCCTCAACAAGGGCGTGAACGTTCTGAAGTTGCAGTCTGTCTCTGAGCAGGGCGGCCCCAACATCGACCAGCTGGAATTTGATGTGGCAGGAATCGTAATTGCCGCAGATTCCTCCATTGTAGATTCCGACGAAGAGGAAGGCGAAGATTCTATCGTGGACCCGAGCGATGATCCTACAAACGGTTCTGACGATACTCGAGAACCTGAAGGAACTACGGAGGAGCCGGCCGCCATTGCTTCTCCCGTTCAGTTCAACGCTGCCAGCATGGCTCAGGTACAGGTATTTGACCTGATGGGCCATCGTGTAGCAACCTTTGCTGCTGAATATGACGGCAGCATGTCTAGCCTGAAATCTCACATGAGCGGCCTGCCAAATGGCATATACATGATTCGTGCGCGTGTCAACGGCCATACCGTTCAAAGCCGAATGAATCTACACTAAGAAAAACATAAACATCCAAACAAGAATCCCCAGGACGAATGCCCTGGGGATTTTTTGAAGTCAATTCTTTTTTTATCAAAATGCAATTGTTTGTAGAAAATTTTTGTATATTATATTTGCTAAAATTGGTGAAATTTGACAAAATTTATTGAATTTTGCAATTATAAGACTTGTTTTAGTGCAATTGTTTACTAAACTTTTTGCAAAAGATGGATTGATGTTATGGAAGAAGCCCGCTGATGGTGAGCCTGATCTATACGCTGTATCAGCAAGGGTTCCTGCCGGAATCCATGATGAAGAATTAGGGCATGTTCAATCCACTAGCTAGAATGTTTGATATCGCTTGATGTAAATATCATTTCTTCACCAGTACCTGTATTTCTAACAACTTTTCCCAATCGGCAATGGTCCGATTTTCCCTAGGGATTTTCCAGAAATTATCCCAGATGTCCTTGTTTAAGGCTTCTATTTCTGCGGCTTGGGCGTCGGTAACGACGCCGTTAGAGGTCTGATACATATTTTACTCCTTTCTGCGTACAAGCGAATGTGGTTGGTCATACGGAAACGCAGATATTTTGATTTGATTCAGCCCGAATTAAAGGGCGGTTTTCAAAGGTAGATTATAAAAATGTCACTTTAGTGTCAAAATCAAAAATTATATTGTTTTTACAAAGATTGTTATTTTGCCGATATTATACCAGGATTTTTATATGCCTAAGGAATTTACGGAAGCAACACGCGTTCAATTGACTGCGATTCAACATTTGACTCGTATCGGCTATTCGTATTTAGGCAAAATTTCCCAGGAACCGGGTGCGCTTCCTGCTGCCGATATCCGTAAATACGATCCCGAGACAAATATCCTCACGAATATATTTGCGGCTCAATTCCAGAAATTGAATCCTTCGGCAAAAGTCAATCCCCAAAATATTTTGGACGATATTCGCAAGGAATTGGATGACGATGATCTTGGTCAGCAGTTTTACCAGAGAATCACAAAGTGTTCTCCCTATAAGCTGATTGATTTCGACAATCCCGAAAATAACACCTACCATTGCACGGCAGAATTTACCTGCCGTAATGGGGAAGATAGCTTTCGCCCCGATATTACCCTGTTCATTAACGGCTTGCCTCTCGTTTTTATCGAGGTAAAGAAGCCGAATAATGCGGGCGGTATGGTTGCCGAAAGTAAGCGAATGAACGAAATTCGATTCCCGAACAAGAAGTTCCGTCGCTTTATCAATATCACCCAGCTCATGATTTTCTCCAATAACATGGAGTACGATGCCAAGGGTGGTGTAGTTCCTATTGAAGGCGTTTTCTATTGCACTGCAGCCAAGGAATCAGCACCTTTCAACTGCTTTAGGGAAGAAAATCCCAAGCGCGAAGAAGTTGCACCCTTTGTAGCAAACTTTCCCTATGCACCTATTAGCCCTGAATTTGAAAAACAGGTGCTGATGGACTTTAATGTTCCAGTTTTAAAAGACAATCCAGAATACAAGTATAACCTTGGAATCAACACGCCCACCAACCGCGTGCTTACATCTATGGTTAGCCCGGTTCGCTTGCTGTTCTTGCTGAAATATGGCATTGCCTACTTGCACAAGGAAAAGCAGAATAAGGATGGCCAGATTGAAAGCCGTCACGAAAAGCATATCATGCGTTATCAGCAGTTCTTTGCCGCCATGGTTATTCGCGAAAAATTGGCGACAGGCGTAACTTCTGGCGTTGTCTGGCATACTCAAGGCTCCGGAAAAACGGCTCTGTCGTTCCACTTGAGCAAGGTGCTTAAGGATTTTTACGCCAAGCAGAACAAGGTGGCGAAATTCTATTTCATTGTCGATCGCCTTGATTTGCTGGAACAGGCAACCGATGAACTTTATGCCCGTGGTTTAAAGGTTTCGACAGCAAATTCCCGCGAAGAGCTTATGGCTCAGTTCCGAACGACCCAGGCTCTGCAGGGGAACTCTGGTGCCGATGAAATCACCGTGGTGAACATCCAGAAATTCAAGGAAGATACAGAAAAGGTTGATCTTCCGAATTATGCAACCAATTTACAGCGCGTATTCATCATGGATGAAGCCCATCGTGGCTACAAGCCCAATGGATGCTTCTTGGCAAATCTTTTCAATGCCGATAGTAACGCCATCAAGATTGCCTTGACGGGCACTCCGCTTATTGGTAGTGAAAAGGCCAGTTGCAAAGTCTTTGGCGACTATTTCCATACTTACTACTACGACCGCTCCATTCAGGATGGCTACACCCTCAAAATCATTCGCGAAGATATTGAGACCAGCTACCGCAAAAAACTGGATGAAGCTTTTGAAAGCGTAAAGAAGTTGGTGGAAAAGGGCTCCGTTCAAAAGAACCAGATTATCGAACACCCGACATATGTCAAGTCGCTCCTGCGCTACATTATCGATGACCTTGTGAAGTTCCGTGCCATTCAAGGGGACAATGACCTTGGCGGCATGATTATTTGCGAATCTTCGGAACAGGCCCGCAATCTTTATAAGTTCTTCTATGAAATTCAAGATGAACTGAACCAGGATCGAATCCAGAAAATCAACCTGAAGGCAGGACTGATTCTTTTTGATAGCGATGATAAGGAAACCCGACGCAAGATTATTGACGATTTCAAGAAGAATTATACCATAGATATTCTGATTGTTTTCAATATGTTGCTGACGGGCTTTGATGCACCGCGCCTAAAGCGTCTCTATTTTGGCCGAAAAATCAAGGACCACAACTTGCTGCAGGCAATCACCCGCGTGAATCGCCCTTACAAGAGCATGAAACGCGGCTTCTTGATTGACTTTGCCGACATTAAGCAGAATTTTGATGAATCCAATGCCGCCTACCTGCAGGAACTGAATCGTTATAATAACGATCCCGAAGACAATTCCGACCCCGACGAAAACTTGCCGGATATGTACCGCCAGGTGATGGAAGATAAGGACGCCCTCATCAACCAGATGAAGGAAACCCGTCAGGCACTATTCTGCTACAGCATGGATAATGCCGAGGCCTTCTCCACAGAAATTTCCAGTCAAGAAGACAAGAAGGTTCTCATTCAGTTGCGCAAGGCCATGGAACTGGCGAAGGATGCCATGAACCTGGTTCGAACCTTTGGCGATGACGAACTTAAGAAAGACTTTGAAAAGCTCAACATCGAAAAGTTGCCCTTAATGCTTTCGGAAGTGAACCGCCGTATCGCCATGATCAACCAGAAGGAAGCCTGGGCCAATAGCGATGCTACACAGGCTGCCGTGAACGAAGCCATGCTGAATATCGAATTCAATTTCAGCTGTATCGGTACCGAAGAACTGAAAATCGTTGACGGCGGTACGGAACTTCGCGAAAAGTACAAACGCGCCGTGCGTGGTTTTGTAGATAACTTTGACCATGAAGATCTGGAATACATTGAACTGGAACAGGCCTTTAAGGCAATTTTCGACAAGCACGGCTTTACGCCCGCAAACTTGGCAGTTTACAACGAACAGAACCAGGCCATGAACGATATTCTGGAACGTCTGGAAAAATTGCGTAAGGCAAATGAAGCCTTGCTCAAAAAATACAATGGCGACACCAAATTTGCCTATGTCCATAAGCGAATCCGCGAAGAGAACAAGGCTCGCGAAGTTCACCACAAAGATCCAATAATCTCCAAGTTTGACGAAGATATTGTGCAGGCTCTTTTAACGATTAAGGGAACCATAGATTCCAAGGTCTATGACCGCAACGATATTCTAAAACAGGATACCTATTTCGGCAAAACTGTGATGCAGGAAATCGCCTTGGGTCTTAAGAAATTCCCGCAGCTGAAACCTCAAATGCCGGACTATCAGTTTATCCAGCAGCGAGTCGCCAAACAGTATATTGACCAGTATAATAATTACTACGGTAGCTAAATGAACATCAAAGAAAAAACCATTGCGTTGATTGATACCCTCAAGTCCATTTGCCAGTCTTTTGGCATGGGTAACGACGGTAACGAATACAAGATTATTACCCAGATTTTCTTGTATAAGTTTATGGCAGATAAGTTTGGCTACGAACTGAAGAAAATTGATGATCCCTGCCTAGAGGCTCTAAAGAAATCCGACAAGTGGGAAGAGGAATTCGCAAAGTTGACCGATGAACAGCGCGAAAACATCAGCCTGTTCTTGCCGCCCGAAGTTCCCGTATTCAAGCCGGACTACCTGATTGCCAACTTGTGGAATAAACAGGCCAAAGGTGACTTTGACGCCATCTTTGACGAGACCATGGTTTCCATTGCAAGGGATAACCTGGATGTATTCTACACCAAGACAGCTCAGGAAACAAAGATTCCCATTTTCGAAAAGTTGACCATCTTTGTAACCGATGACGCAAGACGCGCAGACTTTGCCCGAGCCCTTGTCGATAAGTTGGCCAACTTCAGCTTTGAAGAAGCCTTTGCAGAACATTACGACTTTTTCTCTGATGTCTTTGAATACTTGCTCAAGGATTACAACACCGCAGGCGGCGGCAAGTACGCCGAATACTACACGCCCAAGGCCATCGCAAAGATTATGGCTCGCCTGCTGGTAGGCGACAACGCCGATTTGCATAACATCGAATGTTACGACCCCAGCGCTGGTACCGGCACCTTGCTCATGGCTTTGAGCCACCAGATTGGGGAGGAACGCTGCACTATCTTTGCCCAGGATATTTCCCAGCGTTCCAACAAGATGCTGAAACTGAACCTGCTCTTGAATGGCCTTGTCTCTAGCCTGGATCATGCGGTGCAGGGCGATACTCTTTTGGAACCCTACCATAAGAGTGATGACGGCAAGAGCCTGAAACAGTTCGACTATGTAGTCAGTAACCCACCTTTCAAGATGGACTTTAGCGATACCCGCGACAACATCGAAAGTAAGTGGGGAACCCGTTTCTGGGCCGGCGTGCCAAAAGTCCCTAACAAGAAAAAGGACTCCATGGCCATTTACACCTGCTTTATCCAGCATGTGGTAAATAGCATCAAGGAAAACGGAAAGGGTGCCATCGTTATCCCCACAGGTTTCATTACTGCAAAGTCTGGCATCGAACACAAGATCCTTGAAAAGATTGTAGATGAACATATTGTTTCTGGCGTAGTAAGCATGCCTAGCAATGTATTTGCCAACACCGGCACCAACGTCAGCGTGTTGTTCTTCGACAAGATCGGTGCAAAGTCTGACAACGACAAGATTACCCTTGTAGATGCAAGTAAGCTTGGCCAGGAATACAAGGATGCCAACGGCCTTAAGAAGGTTCGTTTGGAAGATGACGAAATCGAGAAGATCGTTAAGACCTTCCGTAACACCGAGGCCGTAGAAGACTTTAGCGTAGTTGTCAGCTACAGCGAAGTCAAGGAAAAGGGCTACAGCCTAAGCGCAGGCCAGTATTTCGACATCAAGATTGACTATGTGGATATTTCCGAAGAGGAATTCAACTCCCAGATGGCTGCCGACACCGCCGAACTCCAGAAAATGTTCGAAGAAAGCCACAAGCTAGAAGACGAAATCAACAAGCAGCTGGCCAGCCTGAAATTCGGGGGAAAGTAAAATGGAAACGAGGGAGGGCTTGACATTTGATTTGTGTAATTGTATATTATGTGCAAGAAAACCTTGCACGCCTCTTCACAATGCGCACCCAGCGAGGTTCTTTTTTTATTTAGGGGGAATTTGATGTCTCCCAGAATCTATAGTAAACCTCCCCAGACTTTGGATCAGCAGGCCCAATTACTGATTAGCCGAGGGCTTAAAGATGTTTCTAAAGATGAACTCGTAGAAGTCCTTTCAAGAATTAGCTATTACCGTTTACGAGGATATACTTATCCGTATCAGGATAACACCTCGTCTAATTCGGAATTTCTTCCCACGGCAAGTTGGTCCAGCATTAAGAATGATTACCTGTTTGATTCTGCTCTTCGAAATCTTATCGTAGAAGCGCTCGGCTTTATTGAAATTGCTGTGCGCTGTCAGATGGAATACCAACTCTCCATTGCTCATGGTCCACGTTGGTACGAAGATGTATCGCTGTGCCATAATCAGAAAATTTTCAATGATAACCTGGTAGAACTCCGAAAACATTGGAGCCGTTCTCGTGAAGTTTTCAAAACGCATTACGAAAGCGAGTATGACACCTCAATTGCTCCTCCGGCGTGGATGATCTTCGAAACGACGACATTTGGTACACTTTCCAAGACATTCTCTAACCTGAAATCTAATCTCAATGCCAAAACAGAAGTTGCGAAGTACTTCGGTTTCAATAAGGCCTCAACGAAAGTTCTAGTAAGCTGGTTCCAGCATTTAAACCTGGTTAGGAACATTTGCGCCCATTACTCTAGGCTTTTTACAAGGAGTTTTATTGTGCGCCCCATGATTCCCACAAACAAGCCAGCCAAATGGGTGGATTCGATTCCAAGTCAGGATAGAATCTATTTCTCCATTTGCATTATTACAACATTGTTGGATGTGTGTGCCCCGAATTATGATTTTAGAGGAAAACTAAAGCAAGTGATGAAGATGGTCCGCCCGGAACAACTGCCGTCGCTTGGATTCCCTGAAAATTGGGGAGAACAAGATTTATTTGCGTAAAAGAAAATCGGAGCCCTGCTTAGAGTCAATTTTTATAGGGTCAAGAAAGTTGATAGTTTAAATGATAGAATAAACGATAGTATAAATGATAGTTTAAAAGGCGATAAAGCGACGAAATTGTGCGAGGCAGAGTCATTCTGAGCGAAGCGAAGAATCTAGGATTAGTAAAATGGAAATTGCAAGTTTAGTAGTAGGTCTCATTTCTCTTATTTTAGCTATTTATTCTATTAGGGAGTCCAAGCTCAATGCCAAAAAGCAACAAGAGTTTGAAGAACAGATGGAACAAAAGCGAAAGCAAGAGAGAATTCTTGAAGAACGCCAAGAGCAACTGGATTGGAAAGAGGCTGAGCGAAGGGCTCGTAATAATCCATTTCCGTTTACTGAGGGAAGCTTCGAAAAACGAGTAGAAAATTGTTATAGAGATGTTCGCTCTGAAAGAATTTTGGGTAGAAAAGACAGATAGCTGGGTGTAAGATGGAAATGGCGAAAACTGAACTTAGAAATGTTTTGAATTTTTTTAATGGAAAGCAAAGGCCAAACACAGTTGGTAATTACCCCGTTTATGGGGGTAATGGTATTATTGACTATGTTTCTGAATATAATTATGAAGATAACATTATTATTGGTCGAGTTGGTGCAAATTGTGGGTCAATTCAAAAATGCGAAGGCAAATGTTGGGTATCTGATAATGCGATTTCTGTTACTGTAAAGGATGGTTTTTGCAAGAATTTTATATATCACATGTTGAAAGCTTTGGACTTGAATAAAAAGCATGTGGGAGCAGCTCAACCTCTAATTACACAAGAAATTATTGCAAAACAAGTAGTTGTCCTACCCTCATTTGAAAATCAAAAAAAAATAGCCGCAGTCCTCTCTGCACTTGATGACAAAATCGCCTTAAACAAAAAAATGAACCAGAAACTCGAAGCCATGGCAAAACGCCTATACGACTACTGGTTCGTACAATTCGATTTCCCCGACGAAAACGGCCGCCCCTACAAAACCTCCGGCGGCCCCATGGTCTACAATGAAACCCTCAACCGCGAAATCCCCGAAGGTTGGGAAGTTGCTGGATTTTCTGACTTCGGGACATTCAAAAATGGAATTAATTACGATAAAGAAGAAATTGGTGATCAAACTGTAAAAATCGTAAACGTTCGCAATATTTCTGAATCAACAACATACTTTAATATTGAAGATTTAGATGATATTACGTTGAAAACTGAATGCCTTGAAAAATTTATTACAACTTCAAATGATATTCTTCTAGCAAGAAGTGGATCGCCTGGGGCAACAAGATTGTTACCCAAAACAGAAAAGAAAGTGATTTATTGTGGTTTTATTATTCGCTATCAACTTAATGAAAATGATTTAGAAAAACAGTTATATCTGTTCCATGTTTTAAAAAACTATGAACAGATTACTGCTGTTCAATCTGCGGGTTCAATCCTTAAGAATATCTCGCAGGATACATTGAATGCACTGACTGTTTTAAATCCGAATTTAGAAGTTCTTCGGGCTTTCAATGAAAAAATCAGTCCAATTTATGCATTGCTCCGTAAAAATCTTAATGAATTAAACAAACTCACCGCCCTCCGCGACAAACTCCTCCCGCTCCTAATGAACGGCCAAGTAATGGTCGGCTAAAGGAGTATAAATATGTTGAGCACCATAGTTTCCGCATTTGCTGGACTTTTAGGCGTTTTGATTGGAGTCTTTTCAACACATTTTCTTCATTATAAAAACCATAAATCCGAAGAGATTAAAGTAATAAACAAATCTATCCACTATCTGTTGGAATTATTCTTTTTAATAAATCGTCTAAATACTGAAAAAATGACGAACGCTTACTTTGATTATTACTTTCAAAAAGCAAAAAAACTTATCCCAATTTTAGACGAGAAAAAGATAGAAGTCGCAAAAGAACAATATGGTCCAATAATAAAAAATACGCTTGTTCCTACTTTGCAAAAGCAAACTTTTGAAGAATTGCAGAATATGGGAAAACTGTATGAAGAAATGATATCAAATTTGGCTACTATATTGCCTGTAACAGCCTTTTATTTAAGAGGAAAAAATAATTTGGAGATTTTGCTGCAAACAGTATCTAAATATTTTGAAGACATAAAAATCCCTGATGAAAATAATGCGGTAATCATCAGCGAGACTATCAATCAAATGCAATCTGAGCTGACTGCAGATTTAATAAACGAGTATAAGGATGAATTAAAGTCTGAGTTGTTTACTTTACTTCAAAAAGCAACTTGGCATAATCGTTTCGCAGGCAAAAAAGCAATTAAAGGTATTGAGTCAATAGAATTGACTGAAAGTGAAAAAAGAAAAATTGATTCTATGATTACAAGTGCAGTGAACCTCGTTGTGCAAAGTGCTAAAGCGTTTTGATTTTTTGAGGGGTTACTTCTTCAGTTCATTTGCAGCCAGGGCTTCTCAAAAACGGACGGCCAAAAGATGGTCAATGTTCTGGAATCATTTGAAAAAGACCAATGGATTTTCTCGAGCCTCTTCGGAACCAAACTTCATAGCATCGCCAAGGATTTCTCGTACAAGGGCAAGACTCTAAACAGCCAGGGCAAGTTCCTCGCTAAACTCAAAGAAAAGAAGATTATCGAAATCAAGAAAGATGGTAAGCAGGAATGGTTCAAAATTGTTTAGGGCAATAGACAAAGACTCTTTACTGACCTGAACTTTCTTTCATTTCTTCTTTTCGGACTGATTATTCCGGAGCGGCGGAGCCGACAGTCCGGAAAAATGGGAGCCATCATTCCGGACCTGTGGAGCCACCTGTTTATAGCTCATTTGTTTGGTCAAATACAGTATGTTGGGACCGCGCGGGATTTTATAAGCCTATTCGCGCGAGCCGCCTGCCTACAATCAGTTTAAAGGCACACGCAATGCTTTGAATGACCAACTTCTAGTTTTATCCTGCCATAAGCTTTCCTTGCTAATAGCTATGGCTCTCTTTCTCCGGAACACTGGCACTCTAACACCGGACTGATGGCTCAAAGTATTCCGGAATAATCACGATTCATTTCAACAAGCGCAAGCCTCTCGCAAGCGCCTGCCTGCCAGGGTCAAGAATCCGCTAGTGACGCCAACCCACGAAA
>JAKSIF010000041.1 GCA_024398965.1 Fibrobacter sp.
CTGCAGCGCTTTGGGCTTCAAGTTCGCCAGAGGTTCCCAGGATGTCCGTAAGAGATCCAAAGACTTCGCTGAGGTTTGCAGGGATAGAAGAGACTGCTTCAATGAATGCAGCCTTGAGATCAGGAGCTCCATCTTCCTCTTCTTCTGCAGGGCATTCATCAACACCTGCGATGAGAGGCTTTTCTGCAGCAACGGGTTCGGCGGGAGGTTCTGCACTGGATCCTTCGCTAACGCTCAGGATGACGTGGGAGGAATCGCTCAGAATGACGCTAGAATCGGAAGCAGTACGGTCAGTGGCCGCAATGTCATCCTGGGCTCTATCGCTTCGCTCCAGAGTGACGCTGGAGTTTTCGCTCGGAGTGGCGCTAGAATCGGAAGCAGTACGGTCAGTGGCCGCAATGACATCCTGGGCTCTATCGCTTCGCTCCAGAGTGACGCTGGAGTTTTCGTTCGGAGTGATGTTTGAGGAATCGCTCGGGATGACGCTGGAAGCATCACTCTTCGGAGCCATGGAGTACAGAGAGTTCATGGTGCCGATCACAGCTTCCTTAGCCAGCAATCCGGTAAAGAGGGAAACGGATGCGGGCCAGTTGTCTTCTTCCACACCAAAGGGTTCAAACACAGGGGTAATGGCCTTGCCCACAGAGGAGAGCAAGCTGTTTTCAGAGTCTGCGTTGCCGGCAGTAAACTTGCCATCCACATAGCCGAAAGCGTTGAGGAAACCAAGGACTGCCACAGCAATGGTAATCACCTTACCGGCGCGAAGCACATAGTCCTTCAGCTTCAGCCAGGAATGGATCAGCAGGGACTTCAACTTGGGCAAGTGATAGTTAGGCAATTCCATCACAAAGTTGCTGGATTGGCCCATAAAGAGGGACTTCTTCAGGAACAAGCCATAAATGATGGCGAATAGAATACCGACCAGGTAGAGGGCGAACACGATGGTTCCCGCCTGTTTTCCAAAGAAGGCTGCTGCGAACAATGCGTACACCGGAAGGCGAGCGCCACAGCTCATGAAAGGTACCAGGAAAATAGTGAGGAAACGTTCGCGCTTGCTTTCGAGAACACGAGAGCCCATAATGCCCGGAACGCCGCAACCAAAGCCCACCATCATGGGAACGAATGCACGACCCGGCAAGCCCAGGAATCGCATAAAGCGGTCTGCTACAAAGGCGGCGCGAGCCATGTAACCGGAGTCTTCCAGGAAGGTCAGGCACAGGAACATGAAGAAGATGACCGGAATGAAGGTAGACACCGTCTGGATACCGGCGCCAACACCATTTGCAAGAATTGCAGTAACCCAAGCCGGTGCACCGATAACGTCGGAGAGCAAGTAGCCGAGACCATCTACAAAAACAGCACCGAAGAGCACATCGAAGAAATCGATGAAAGCACTACCGATAGTCACTGCAACCCAGAATACCAGGTACATGACTACCAGGAAGATGGGCAACGCCAGCCAACGATTCAGAAGAATGGAATCCAACTTATCGGAATGAGTCTTCTTGGAGCGATTGCCGACAATTACTTCGGAAGCGATTTCGTGAGCCATGCTGTAGCGGGCATCGGCCATGACGAATTCAGATTCTTCACCCAGTTTGGCAGAAACGTCCTCGCGATTCAGGGAAACGCCGGCTTCTGCAAACTTATCGGCATAGCTGTTGCTATTGCCCAGGTACATGAGGGAAACCCAACGGGGGTCCGCATCCAGCATCTTTGCCACAGGAGCTACCTGAGGTTCCAATTCCTTCACAACGGATTCAACCTTGTCACCGTACGTGAGCTTAGCCGGAATAGCAATTTGGCTAGAGATAACATGGGCCATCTGGCTAATGAAATTGGTAATACTCTTTTCGCTCACTGCAGAAAGAGGGATTGCGGGCACCCCGAAACGCTTAGAAAGAGCTTCAAGGTCAATATGGAGGCCACGCTTTTCGGCAATGTCCATCATGTTCACAGCAATGACCATGGGCTGCTGCATATCCACCAGCTGTGAAGTCAGGAACATGTTACGTTCCACATTGGTGGCGTCCATGATATTCACAATCAAGTCGGCTTCACGGGTCAGCAAGAAATCGACGGCGGCGCGTTCATCTTCGGAGTTGGCGAAGATGGCGTAAGTACCGGGAAGGTCCACCACGCGGATGTGGCGGGCACCCAGATCAAAATAACCTTCCTTCTTTTCGACGGTAACGCCGGGCCAGTTACCCACACTCTGGCGGGAACCCGTAAGGGCATTAAATAAAGCAGTCTTACCGCAGTTAGGGTTACCTGCAATAGCAATAGTAAACGGTTTCGGTGCCATTGTTACACTCTCTTCAAATTCAATACGTTGCCTTCTTCCCTACGCAAGGAAAGGCGGTAGCTTAAGACACTCACTTCGATGGGATCGCCCAAGGGAGCAACCTGCATCACTTCCAGAGTCACACCGCGCACAAGGCCCATGGAGAGCAACTTGGACTTGTATCGGGCATCGCCATCGTTGTAGCCAACGATTTCGACCTTGTCGCCCTTCTTCAGTTCAGAAAATTTCGGTTCGGCATTCCACTTCTTGGTGGACTTGGGAGAACCGCAGCCGCAATTACAGCTCATTACTTACTCCTTGCAACCTTGGGCTTTTTAAGGCTTGCAGTTACAGTGATATTGGAAGGCTTCATGAAGTCTTCAATTTTTGACAAAGTCTCAGCGGACAGAATATGTTCCATGCAGCAAGCGTCCTTATCGGCAATGGCTTCGGAAACACCGAGACGAATTAAGAATCCTTTCAGTAGGATGTGACGGTTCAGGACATCAGCTGCAGCCTTCTCCCCTGCTTCCGTCAGTTCCACACCACTATAGGGCTCCTGGGTGACCAAGCCCAGCTTTTTCAATTCCAGGATGGCCTTTGCCACAGAAGGCATTTTCACGGAAAGAGCAGCGGCGATATCCTTGACACGGGCGATACCGTGGGCCATACGTAGCATATGAACCATTTCCAGATAGTCCTCTAGACTCTGCGTGAGTTTGGTGTGTTCGTTTTCCATTGTTACCTCTTTTTTGTTAGCCGAGACTAAAAATAGTTAACTCAGGCTAATTAGTCAAGGCTAATTTCAATAATTTTTAGTTATGGCTAACTTTTTGCTTTAAAATTCAAAAATGAGAAGGTTTTCACCACCCCATTTATACCAGTTTCTCTTTACATCCCAATAAAAACAAACATTCTTTACTAACTTGTACTTATAAAAGAACATTTTGCTCGTAGAGCATCTTATAAGTTGGAGAAAATATGAAAAGTTCACTTTTGAAGATTATCGCTGCAGCAAGCATCACTTTTGCAGCATTCGGCTTTGCACAGGAAGACGACGAATGGCCTCAGGAAGAATCTCAAGAAGAAAGCGTCCAGTCTGAAGAACAGGACAATGAAGCCGAAGAAGCTCCCGCCACCGCACAAGCGGAAGAGCAAACTAGCGCCCCTGAAAAAGCACAAGACAATGTTCAGGAAAATTCCAGCAGCAATTCTCAGGCCTATGCAGAGAGCGAATCTGAAGCCTACGAGTCCCCTGCTAAGAAGGGTCCCAACTTCAGCATCGGTGCAAAGGTCGCCTTTAATTACGGCATGATGTTCGGCTTTGACGAACAGGACGACGAAGTAGACGAAGATCCCTCCGGTATGGGTTTCGAAGCCGGTCTTATGGGCCGTATCGAAATGGTGAACAACTTCTACTTTGCACCGGAAGTCAACTTCAGTTACATCAAGTCCACCCACAACTACAACGAAAGAGAACGTTCCTATACCACAATGGCAATCGAGATTCCCCTGTTGCTTCGTGGTGTTCTTGCTGAAAGAATTTACCTGACTGCAGGTCCCCAGATTTCTATCGGTATTTCCAACGAAGTTGAAATCAAGGACAAGGACGTGGACTACGGCGATGTTCCTGAATACATGAAGGACAAGATTGACCCCAGTTCCTTTGAATTTGGCATTGCTGCAGGCGGTGGTTACAACGTCGCAGACCGTTTCTTTATTGACCTACGCTGGTACATGGGCCTTACCGAACTGTTCCCGGATGTAGCTGTTATCGGTGACGACATCGTGCCCAAGAATGAAGAATGGTACGAAGTAGATTCCGGCAAGAAGTACACCGGAAGCCGTTCCATCATGAACATGGCTGGCGCCAAGATGATGAAGTTTAAGATCGGTATTAGCTACTGGTTCATTTAATCCGTCGGGGGCGATGGGAGGTTAAGGTGAAGTTACTGCGTCATTTCGGTGTGGAGAAATGCATGCCCATTCTGACCACAGAAGGCATGCGCGGTCTCGATAACGATACAAAGTCATTCTACGCACGTGGGAACGGCTTTGGAAACTATGCTCACGATGTATCTCCGGTTGAATCCGGATACGCCTTGATGAAAGAAGCCGGCCAGGCTCTTTTTGACCACGTAAGGAATATGCTTCCCGAAGATTGCTACGGAGTTTCCGTAGCTATCTTTGTTGGAGGCGGAAACAACGGTGGCGACGGTCTTGTTCTGGCAAAGCTGATGCTAGAAGCAGGAATCCACTGCGTTGTCTATTCCGTAGCCAAGGCTGAGACCTTCAAGAACGAAGCCGCATTCGCCTATGCCGATTTCAAGAACGCCGGCGGCAAACTGATTTCTACTGCCGGCGGGTTGCCGCAAAATCCCAACTTCGCCCTGGTGGTAGACTGCCTGTTAGGAAACGGAGCCTCGGGCGAACTTCGCCCTGCTTTTGCCCAGATAGTAAGCACCATCAACAGCTGGGGTATTCCCGTACTTGCCGCCGACGCCCCTACGGGATACGACTCGTCACAGCACAACATTGGTTCCGTTTGCATTAACGCTACAGAGACCATGCTTTTCGGCATGCCTCGTCTTGACGCTTACTGCAAACAGACGTCCAGCGTATTCGGGAAGGTGACGGTCGCACCCCTGAGTTTTCCTGCGGATCTTATCTACAGGTACAATCAAAACCTGTACCTGATTAACGAAGACGTAATACCCGCACTTCTGCCCGAGCGCTCCGAATCCGGAGAGAAGCGCGACCAAGGTACCGCCCTGATTATTGCTGGTTCCGGCAATATGACCGGGGCGGCAGCCCTATGTACCGAAGCCGCCCTACGCAGCGGCGCAGGACTTGTAACCCTGGCAACGCCCAAGGCTATACTTCCTGTTTTACAAAGCAAACTTTCCGAGCCAGTATTCTGCGGTCTTGGCACAAACGACTGCGAAGCCTTATCTATCGTACATCTGCCGCAACTGCAGATTGCCGCCAGCCACGCCAAGGCGGTAGCTATTGGACCAGGCCTTGGAACAGACACGATCACCCAGGACGCCATCCGCATGTTCCTTACCGGTCTAAACGTTCCTGTGGTTGTTGACGCAGACGCCATCAACGCCTGCGGCTCCGCATTCTTCTGCATGGAAGGCGGACCTGCCAATGCCATTATCACGCCCCACAAGCGCGAATGGGAACGGAACTTCGGCCCACTGCCCACAAATGAATTTTACTATCCGGAATACCTTCGTCAATTCGCAACACAATTCAACATTACGATTCTGCTGAAGGGTTCCCCCACTTACATAGCTCTTCCCGATGGACGCGTCTACATTGTCCCGGCGAAAAATTCCGGCATGGCCAAAGGCGGCAGCGGAGACGTTCTTACAGGAATCATCGTATCCCTTCTTGCTCAAGGCCTCCCCACAGGTGAAGCCACTGTACTTGGCGCCCTGCTGCACCAAAAGGCAGGCCGCCTGACTCGAAAAGATTTGGGCGCCTATTCCATGCAGCCCAGCGATGTCATCGACCATTTGCATCTTGCTTTCGGCTAACGGGAACTCAGCCGACCATCACATTATTTTTTCTACATTCAAAGTATGGCCGAAAAGACTTTACTACTTCTTGATTCCTACGCTCTTGCGTTCCGCATGTTCTACGCCTACAGCCAGAACCCGCTGAAAAACAGCAAGGACGAAGACGTATCCATGATGCATGGCTACTGGGGTGCAGTATTGCGCATTCTTGCAAAGCACAAGCCGACACACTTTGCCATCGCCCGAGATGTAGCACACACCAAGACTTTCCGCCACGAACTTTACCCCGACTACAAGGCCAATCGCGGCCCCATGCCCGAAGAAATGGCAGCCCAGATGCCGTTGCTTGGCGAAAGCCTTGCCGCCAGCGGAATTCCACTTTTGTCGGAGCCCGGCTACGAAGCCGACGACGTAATGGCAAGTACCGCCGTAGCTGCCGCAGAGGCAGGATTTGACCGAATCCTTATCATCAGTAAGGATAAGGACATGAGCCAGATCGTAAACGACAAGATTCACTTGTTCCATTTGGAAAAAGGCGCCGACGGCATTGATTTCGGCCCGGAGCAAGTCGTTGAAAAGTACGGTTTGCCTCCTGAAAAAATTCGCGATTACCTGGCATTGATGGGCGACGCCAGCGACAACGTGCCAGGCGTCCCGAAGGTTGGCCCTAAAACCGCCATTACCCTTCTTGAAGAATATGGCGACATGGACAACATTTACGCCAACATCGATAACATCAAGAAGAAAGGTTTGCATGACAACCTGGCAAACAACCGCGAACAGGCATTCCTGAGCCGCGAACTTGTAACCTTGCAGACCAAGCGAGCCTTCAGTGGAAACCTGGACGCACTGGAATACAACGGCATTCACGTGGACACCTTGGCAGAAATGTTCAAGGAACACGAAATCAACAGTCTGTTGCGTTTGCTGGAGAACATTCCCAGCAAGACAGGGTTTGTGAAGGACGGATCCAACGAAGAAGGTGCCGCAGAAACTGCAGAAATTGCACGCGCAGACTTTGACCTGCCGAAAGATGTTCTGCCCACCTACATTTGTGTAGATTCCAACGAAGTCTTCGAACAGATGAAGGCAGAATTTGCGGCATCTAACTTGATTGGCGTTGATACGGAAACCGACGGCCTTGACCCCATGCAATGCAACATCGTGGGATTGTGCCTAGCTGCTGTTGACCCCACCGAGGATTCGGCTGAGAATAGCGCGGCCACCATAAGCAAGGGTTACTACATTCCCTTGAATCACACCGACGAAATCGGCTTCCCGCTCCCCGCGGGCAAGAACGGAAACTTCGATGCAAACCTAGTCCAGAACTGGTTCATCGAATTCTGGGACGAGAAACACACCTTCGTTTTCCACAACGCAAAATTTGACCTTCATGTTTTGGCACGAGCATTCGGCTTGTCCATCGCTCAAATTGAAAAGGCAAACATTGTAGACACCCTGATCGCCGCCTGGATGCTTTCTCCGGGTGCCACAGGACTTGGCCTTGACAACATGGTGATGCAGAAGCTGCAACACGAAATGATTCCCATCGAGAATCTCATTGGCCGCGGCAAGAGCCAGATTACCTTCAACCGCACCCGCGTTCCCGAGGCCACCGAATACGGCGCCGAAGACGCGGTTTACACATTGCGTTTGTGGGCACCCCTCCAGAAGGAACTTCAGAAACTGGACTACGAAAAATATTTCTTCAACCAGGAAATGCCTTTGCTGAAAGTTCTTTTCCAGATGGAATCCGAGGGCATCGCCATTGACGTTCCCACCCTTAAGCGCTTGGAACAGGAACTGCAGCGCCGCATTGAGAATCTTGAAAAAGAAATCTGCGACATGGCCGGTTGCGAATTCAATATCGGAAGCCCTAAGCAGTTGGGCGAAGTCCTGTTCGATACCCTGGGCCTGCCCGAAATCAAGAAGCGCAGTACCGATGCCGCCGTTCTGGAGGAACTGAGTTTCAAGACCGCCCACCCCATCGTATTCTCAATCATTGAGTACCGCGAACTGAAGAAAATGCAAAGCACCTACATCTCGGTGCTTCCCACCCTGGTGAATCCCGAAACCAAGCGCATTCACACCAGCTTTATCCAGTGGGGTACAGCAACGGGCCGCTTGAGCAGTCGCGATCCCAACCTGCAGAACATTCCTGTCCGTAGCGACTTGGGCAAAAAGATCCGCGCTGCATTCGTCCCGCAGAATCCGGACAACGTCATTCTCGCCGTAGACTACTCCCAGATTGAATTGCGCATGCTGGCGCACTTGAGTGGAGACCAGGCTCTCATCGATTCTTACAAGAATGGCATCGACATTCACGCCCGCACCGCGGCGGCGATTTACGGTGTACCTCTGGAAAACGTCACCAGCGACATGCGCCGCGACGCCAAGGTGGTGAACTTCGGCGTACTTTACGGCATGACCGCCTTCCGCCTCAGCCGCGACCTGAAAATTCCCATGGGCCAGGCCAAGGACTTTATTACCGGCTACTTCGACATGTACCAGGGCGTTCAAGACTTTATCGAAAGCACCAAGGCAACAGCCCACCGCGACGGTTACGTAGAAACCCTTACAGGCCGCCGCCGCTACATCGCAGGCATCGATAGTTCCGACCGCATGGAATCCCAGATGGCAGAACGCATGGCCGTGAACACTCCCGTGCAGGGCAGTGCCGCCGACCTCATCAAGATTGCCATGATCCGCATCCAGAAGCGCATCAACGACGAACAGCTTCCCCTCCGCATGATGCTCCAGGTTCACGACGAACTTGTATTTGAATGCCCCAAGGACCGCGTCGAGGAACTTTCTGCCATGGTAAAATCCGAAATGGAAAACGCCATGCAGCTCCAGGTACCGTTAGTCGCCAGCGCCGGTTTCGGCGAAAACTGGCTTATTGCACATTAACCCATTGAACCAAGCCCAAGCGCACCCACCCCAAAAGAGGAAAAAAATGGCAAACGAACCCAAGAAGAAAATGTCCCCGAAAGTCGCCATCGCCTTGATTATCGGCTTGCTGGTGATCTGCAATGCCATCGTGATTATTGGCAGCCAGATGGCTCACTAGCCTTCGCGAAGATAAATTTAAGCGACTATTGTACAGCCCCGTCTATCTCGACGGGGCTATTTTTGGCATATTCACAAGACACTTAGTACACTACTTCGTTTTTTATTGACATTTTATCAATATTTTTGTAAAAATTATGTTATAACAACGCAATTTCTCAAATTTATATTTCTTCCCGTTGTTATGGGAGTTGTTATGAACACACTTTTAAAACGGACAACCATGTCCAAATTTTTAGCTGCCCTTTCCGCAGCAACCATGTCTTCTGCCTTCGCAGCAGACCTACCTACCGCCCAGCAAATCTTTGAAAAAATGGGCTTAGGCATCAACATCGGAAACACCATGGAAGTTCCGGGGAATCCCACCCTCTGGGGAAACAAGTTCCCTACAGAGGCTTACATCAAAGGCGTTAAGGCAGCAGGCTTTAACACCATCCGCATCCCCTGCGCCTGGGACTCCCACGCCACAAACAGCGTCATTAACGAAAGCTGGATGGACTCTGTCCAGACCGTGGTGGACTACAGTGTCAAGGCAGGTCTCTACACAATTCTGAACATCCACTGGGACGGTGGCTGGCTGGAAGAAAACCTGAAAGACGACAAGAAGACCGAAGTCAACGCCAAGCAGAAAGCCTACTGGACCCAGATTGCAAAGCGGTTCAGGGACTACGACGAAAAGCTTCTTTTTGCAAGCGCCAACGAACCCGCCACTACAGACGGAAACTACAAGAATGAATCCAAGATTCTTCAAGGTTACCACCAGACATTCGTAGACGCCGTGCGCGCCACCGGCGGCAACAACGCCAGCCGAACCTTGATCATCCAGGGTCCCTCCACCAGCATCGACCGCTCCGTGGAAGCCTACCCCGCAAGCATGATGCCTAACGACGTTATCGCAAACCGCATGATGTTTGAAGTGCATTACTACGATCCGTCCCCCTACACCATCGTAGGCGAGCCTGTCAACTGGGGCGCCATCGTGGAACCGCAATACTACTGGGGCGAGGAAAACTACGCCACCGGCGCAGACATCGTCCACAACTGCGGCTACAATCCGTGGGGAAACGCCATGGGCACCCCCTGTAGCGCAAACGACATGCAGGTGGCTTTCAAGAAAATGAAGACCAACTATGTGGACAAGGGTATTCCGGTCATCATCGGCGAATTCGGCGCCAACGACCGACTGGGCATTCTGAAAGGCGACGACTACAAGCGCCACCGCAAAGGCCGTATCGGCTGGTACAAGGCCGTAGCCCAGGCTGCCTTTGACAACAAGGTGGTTCCCATCGCCTGGGATACCGGTCACGAAGGCGAGAACCACATGACCATCATCCGCCGTCAGTCAGATCCCGATGGATCCGTCTTTGACCCGGAAGTCATGAACGCCATGCGAAATGTCTATGGCATGCCAAACCTTGACGGAAGCAGCAATCCGGTCATCAGCACCGATACGGACAAGTCCATCAAGGCAGAATTCACCATTGCAGACAGTACATACGGTCAAATCGAATTTTCCAGCGTTCCCAAGGACTGGAGCAAAATTTCCAGCGTCTCTATTCGGGCATTCTTTGACGGAACCATTTCCAAGGTAGGTGACGACTACGGCTTTATCGCTCCCAACTTGGTTACCATGGACGGCGCCGACTGGAACTGGCAGGAAGCAGGCCTCGGCGAAGTCGAGCTGGGCACCTGGAACACCTATGAGGTCAAGGTCGCTACCACAGGAGAAAGCGGCAACAACCTGATGGTTCCGGGCAACCCCACAAACATTGTCTTCATGGGACTGCAGATGTACACTCTGGGTTACACCGGCAACGTCTATGTGGACTGGATCATCTTCAAGAATACCGACGGCTCTGCGGACACCCTGGACTTTAACCTGGTCGGAGCCAAGAACGTTGGCGGAGGCATCACCGCAAAGTCCTTGGTAGCGACCGAAAGCGTCAAGGCAACTACGACTGCAATCAAGGCTATCGCAAAGAAGCAAGGGCAGCAAAGCCTCACACGCCAAGGCAACATGCTGGTGGCTCAGGGTACACGAGCCTCTATCCGACTGTTCGACCTGAACGGCAATTTAGTCCGCGAAGTTCGTGCCCTTTCCAGCCAGGCGACATTGAGTCTCGCCGGCCTCAACAAGGGCATGTACATCGCCAAGAGTGCTGGTCATACCCTGAAGGTCAACATCAAATAAGCTTTCTTCTCAAAACCAACGGAAGGCTTCCCCTAAAAGGGAAGCCATTTTTTATCAATCACTCCCCAAAAATGCACATCCTACGCTTTTTGTTAATTTTCATTTACATTTGTTGAATTTTTCACATCATTTATTCTTGACTTCGCCATATTCCCTGTCCAAAGAGCCCTTTTCGGTATAAATTACCTTTTGGATGTGCAGGTCCTTCGTGTTTGGTTACGCGAAGGGATTGTTTGGTGGACCGATATCGACTTCACGTCACGACGGAAACTGTAAAGGACCATTATGAAAAAATTGATGTTTGGGGCAGCGCTTGCAGGCGCTTTGACAACAGCCGCATTTGCCGATCTTCCCACCGCAGCACAGGTTCAGAAGAACATGGGCATGGGTTACAATATCGGAAACTCCATGGAAGTGCCAAATGATCCTACCGGATGGGGCAACCCCTATCCCACCCAGGCCTTGCTGGACTCCATCAAGGCAGCAGGCTTCAACACCGTCCGTATTCCCTGCGCTTGGGATTCCCATACCCGAAACGGCGCCATCACCGAAACATGGCTCGACTCCGTTAAGACTGTCGTGGATTACGCCCTACGTAACGAACTGTACGTGGTGCTTAACATCCATCACGAAGGTGAAGGTGGCTGGTTCCAGACCAAGATGGCAACCACCAAGAACACCACTGTCGATAACAAGATGAAGACTTACTGGACTCAGATTGCCAATAAGTTCAAGAACTACGACGAGCATCTTCTTTTTGCAGGTGCCAACGAACCGGGCGAAGGCCAGCAGGGTCTCACCTGGACAAGCCAGCACGCCCAGGTTCTCATGGGCTATTACCAGACCTTCATTGACGCAGTCCGCGCCACCGGTGGCAACAACGCCACCCGTACCTTGATTATTCAGGGTCTGCAGACCGATATCGACAAGTCCGTAGAATTTGCCCCCACAAGCATCTTCCCCAAGGACAATGTTACTGGACGACTCATGTTCGAAGTGCATTTCTACGGCCCTTACCAGTATGTGCTCATGACCAGCTCCCAGAACTGGGGATGCCCCAACGGCGACATTCAGGTGCAGTACTATTACGGCGATTACCAGAAGCCTAGCGATCCAAAGCACAACGCAGGCTACAACTGCTGGGCCAACTCCATCGACAAGGACCAAGCTAGCATCGGTTTCCCCAACGCCCAGTTCGCCAAGATGAAGTCCAACTATGTTGACAAGGGCTACCCTGTCATTATCGGTGAATTCGGATCCCTGTACCGTTCTCCGGAACTCTCCGGTTCCGACCTGGAACTGCACCGCAAGGGCCGTATCCAGTGGCACAAGGACGTTGTAACCGCAGCAAAGAACTACGGCCTTACTCCCATCGTCTGGGATATGGGTAACGAAGGCGCCAGCTACGACAATATGGCCTACATCCGTCGTCAGACCAACAAGTTTGGCGGCAAGATGGGACAGGTTGTAGAACCCGAAATCATCAACGCCATGCGCGGTGTTTATGGTCTTGGCACCTACGTAAACAAGGGAGTCTCCCACAACGAAAGCCTGATTCCGGGCAACACCCCGATTCAGAACTCCAGCAGTTCTGTAGTTCCTGCGTCTAGCAGTTCCATCGCACGTTCTTCCTCCAGCGTGGTGAAGTCCAGCTCCAGCGTTTGGCAGCCCGTCAGCTCAAGTTCCGTTAAATCCAGTTCCAGCGTAACTCCGATTTTCTCTAGTTCCAGCGTCGCACCGATTGTTTCCAGCTCTAGCCAGACGCCCACTATTTCCAGTTCAAGCAACAACATTACCAACTGCATTGGCGGAAATTACGAAACCAATTGCATAGAACCACCGGTCTCTTCCAGTAGCGACCAGCCCACTTGCGACGCCCTAATGCCGGAATGCGGCTACACCGAACTCGAACTCTGCGTAACTTACCATCTGAAGGAATACTGTCCACCTTGTGATGCTCTTATTCCTGAGTGCGGATACTTCGGGGAAGAACACAATCCTTGGAACATCGGTTCAGTCCCGCAAGTAGCAACAGCTACACTGATCCGTCAGGGCAACCTACTTATCGCTCAGGGTTCCAGAGCAGAAATTCGCCTCTTCGACCTGAACGGCAACCTAATCCGCGAAGTTCGCGCCCTTTCCAGCCAGGCGACATTGAGCCTCGCCGGCCTCCATCAGGGAATGTACATCGCCAAGAGCGCAGGCAATACACTGAAGGTCAACGTCAAGTAATTCAAAATTCGCGTTTTTCGCAAATATCCGCAAAATTCCTCGATTTTAGCTTAAAATCCGGCCTTTTTAGGTCGGATTTCTTTTTTTATTGACGAAAACTTTAGTTTACATTTGTTGAAACCTTTGCACCACAATTTTAAGCAAAGGAATGAAAAATGCCCCATAATCATTATCCAGGATTTAACTTTATCCCTGGTTGTTTGGTTTTTATGGGTTGGTAAACGGGAATTTTCCCGCATTAGGAGTACAAATGAATTATTCTAAGCTTTTGGGCCTTACCGCAGGCCTCGGCCTCATGGCAAGCGTTTCCGCCTTTGCCGCATTCCCCAAGTCTGCCGAATTGGTAGAAAAAATGGGTTTTGGTTTTAACATCGGCAATTCCATGGAAGTGCCTAACGACCCCACTGGCTGGGGCAACCCCTTCCCCACCAAGGACCTGATGGATTCCATCAAGGCTGCTGGTTTCAATACAGTCCGTATTCCTTGCGCATGGGATTCCCACGCTCCGGGCGGAGTCATTACCGAAACCTGGCTGGATTCCGTTAAGACCGTTGTAGATTACGCCATTGAAAATCAGCTCTATGTAGTGCTGAACATCCATCACGAAGGTGAGGGTGGCTGGTTCCAGACTCACATCGACGAAACCGTAGATAACACCGTCGATACAAAGATGAAGAACTACTGGACCCAGATTGCAAAGAAGTTCGCCGCCTACGACGAACACCTGATCTTTGCCGGCGCCAACGAACCGGGCTCCAACCTGGGCGACAAGTGGACCGCAAACCACGTTGCCACCTTGATGCACTATTACCAGACCTTCATCAACGCCGTTCGTGCCGTTCCTGGTAACGAAACCCGTACCCTCATCATTCAGGGTCTGAACACCGACATTGACAAGTCCGTCAAGAGCGCACCTGTTTCTGTATTCCCCAAGGATACCCAGGAAGGCTACCTGATGTTCGAAGTCCACTACTACGATCCGTACCAGTTCACCCTGATGTTCGAAGAACAGGACTGGGGCGCACCGGGTGGCGAAAAGATTATCCCGCAGTTCTACTACGGTGCAGAGTTCCTGGGCACCGACCCGAAGCGTAACGCAGGTTACAACGCATGGGCCGGTTCCGTGGATCAGGCTTACTACACCGAAAAGCATGTAAACACCCAGTTTGCCAAGATGAAGACCAACTACGCCGACAAGGGCTATCCGGTTCTCATCGGTGAGTTCGGCGCCAACATCCGTACCCCGGACCTGGACGGTGCTGATCTCGAAAAGCACTTGAAGGGCCGCGTTCAGTGGCACAAGGATGTAGCCGCAGCTGCAAAGAAGTACGGAGTGGTTCCTGTTCTTTGGGACATGGGCAACGAAAGCACCAGCGGTTACGATAACATGGCCTATATCCGTCGCCAGTCTGCCCCCGTGGGCAAGGTTGTTGACGCAGACGCCATCAACGCTATCCGCGAAGCCTTCAATCAGACCCCCATTATCGGCGGCGGCACCACTCCTGTAATTCAGGCTGGCGACAAGGCTCTCCACGTGACTTACAAGACCCTTCAGTCCGACTCTTCCGAAGCTGGTACCGTCCGTATCGACTTGGGCGGCAAGGACTGGTCTCAGTACACCGCAATTTCCTTCGACATGCGCGTGGCTGGCGAAATCGCAGGCCCCTGCATGGACAAGACTCGTGAAGGTTGCGATGAGTACGGCTGGGCAAGCGTTTCCCTCTTCAACATGTCCGGCGAATGGGACTGGAAGGAAGTAAGCTTGGGCAACGTCGAAGACCTGGGCATCCTTGACAACTACAAGATCACCCTCGGTGACAACGGCCTGGCAATTACCGATCCTACCGACATGAAGGCTATCGGTCTCAATGTTTACGGTACCCAGTTCACCGGCGATATGTACCTGGACAACATGCTTCTCTGGAAGGCCGACGGTACTGTGGACACCCTGAACAACTTCAACAAGAAGGGCGCAACCTACGGCGGTATCGCCAAGGGCACTCTCATTCCGGCAAACGCTACCGGTAGCTGGGACAATGTAACCAACCCGGGCAGCGCCATCAAGCCTAGCGTGACCGTGGCCAAGATGTCCGTTACAGTTCAGCAGGGCCTTGTTAACGCCACCTTCCACTCCCCGAGAGCAACTCAGGCTAGCGTTATGCTCCTGAACAGCCTTGGCCAGGAAATTGCATCCAAGCACTTCACCGCCATGCCCGGCGCAAACAACGTTCAGTTGATGGCCGACTACCGCGGTGCAGCAATGCTGGTTGTTAAGCAGGGTGGCCAGAAGTTCGTCCAGAAGGTTATTCTCAAGTAGAATAAAATTCTCAACACGAAAATCCAAAAAATCCATGATTTTTTTAGAAAAAGTCCGCCATTCCGGCGGGCTTTTTTACGTTTTTCGTTTAAAAACGCCATTTTCTTGTTGTTGAGAATTTTACACCGCAAATTACATCAGTAGGTTTAAAATAAGGTCCATTGTCCCGTCAGAAGTATAGATTACCTATGAATAAACGTAAGGAGTTGTTTATGGTTTTGAAGAATCTTATTGGACTCACCTGCGCATTCGGCCTCGCTGCCACCAGCGCATTCGCCCTTCCTAAGGCAACTGACCTGGTTGCCGACATGGGCCTCGGCTACAACATCGGCAACACCATGGAAGTTCCGGGTAACCCCACCGCTTGGGGCAACGATTTCCCCACAGCTGAATATGTAAAGGCCATCAAGGCAGCCGGTTTCAACACCGTCCGTATCCCTTGCGCCTGGGACTCCCACGCCTCCAACGGCACCATCAACGCCGGCTGGCTGGACTCCGTAAAGACCGTCGTCGACCTCGTAATTGGCGAAGGCATGTATGCCATGCTGAACAGCCACTGGGATAACGGTTGGCTGGAAGACCACGTTTTTGACGACAAGGGTTATGACAAGACTGGCGAAGTAAACAGCTCCGCAGCAACAGTCGCCGCCAAGCAGGAAAGCTACTGGAAGCAGATCGCAACCAAGTTCGCCGCCTATGACGAACACCTGATTTTTGCATCCGCCAACGAACCAGGCGTGAACGATCCGTGGAACGGTGGTGCTGATAATGGACAGTGGGCTTTCGACGAAAACCGCATGAAGGTTCTCAAGCAGTTCCACGAAGCATGCCTTAAAGCAGTCCGTTCTACCGGCGGCAACAATGCGACCCGTATCGTGGTCGTCCAGGCTCCTCGTACCGAAATTGAAAAGGCCCCTCTCCTTGCCGCCCAGTACCCCACTGACCCGGCTGGCGCAGGCTACACCATGGCAGAAATCCATTTCTACCCCTACCAATTCTCCCTCATGACCGGAGGCGACGAAGACTGGGGCAAGATGTTCTATTACTGGGAAGACAAGACTCCGGGTACAGACGCTGCTCACACTTGCAAAAACGGCGCTCTCGGTTCCAAGACCTCTATCGATGAACTTTTCGGCGGTCTCAACACCCAGTTCGCAAGCAAGGGTATCCCTGTTGTGATCGGTGAAATGGGTGCCGTCAAGCGCCTCGATGTTCTTTCCGGCGCAAACCTCAAGTCTCATTTGGAAGCTCGAGCTGCATGGTATGGTTATACCGCAGCATCTGCAAAGAAGAACGGCCTCATCCCCTGCGTTTGGGATACCGGTGACGAAGGCAACGGCAACTTTACCATCGTCCGTCGCCAGACCAAGAAGTTCGGCGGTAACGTCGGCGACATTACCGACTACGAAACCCTGAACGCCATGCGTGCCGCATACGGCATGACCGCTATCGAAGGAAACTCCATCGACGCTCTCGTAAATGCAAGCCTCGATGAAAGCAACAAGATGCTCGAAGTTACCTACAACACAGTCACCAGCGACTCCAGTGAAGTGGGAACACTCCGTTTCAATGTCACCAGCAAGAACTGGTCCAACTACACTGCAATTTCCTTCCAGGCAAAGATCGATGTAGAAGCAACAGGTCCAGTAGACGATGTCACCTGGATGACTTTGAGCCTGTTCGCCATGAGCGGCGATGATTGGGCATGGAGCGATTACAACTTTGCCGCAAGCGATCTCGATGCTGGCTGGGCAACTTACACTGTAACATTGGATGCTGACGGTCTCGACATCGAAAACAAGGCAGCTGTCAACGCATTCGGTTTCAACCTCTACGGAACTCAGCTCAAGGGTAAGATTGACTTCGACAACATCCGTTTGATCAAGGCTGATGGTTCCGCCGTTGTTCTTGCAGACTTCGACAAGAAGCTGGGCGCAGAAACCGATGGTATCGCAAGCGCAACCCGAGTCACCTCCACCGCCCCGAATTCTGGTACCTCCGCCATCAAGCCGGCTGTTGCAACTGCAGGCAAGATGTTCGTGAACGTCCAGCAGGGCTTTGTGAACGCAACCTTCTCTGCAAAGGGTAACGTTCAGGCCAAGGCAATGCTCATGAACACAATGGGCCAGGTCATTGCAAGCGAATGCTTCATGACTCGCTCCGGCAACAATACCGTTCAGCTGAAGGCAGAAACCCGTGGCCCCGTAATCCTCATGGTTAAGCAGGGCAGCCAGGTTTACAGCCAGAAGGTGATCCTGAAGTAATTTAAGGCGGTTAGCCGCAGTTCCTGACTGCAGCCTTGCAAATCATTCCGCGCAGGATTTAGGAGTGTGTTCCTGCCGGAATAAGCAATCCTCGACTGCCATGCAGCCGGGGATTTTTTGTTGATTGATTTTCATCACAAAAATACAGTTCACCTTTTTTATCCGGTTCAGGGGTCACATTTTTAGGTAGTTTATAACATGTAAAAATGCAGAAGGAATTCTCCATGATCTTCCACAAATTTTTCAGCATTTCCTGTTGCCTCGGTTTCCTATTCAGTGCAGCCAACGCACTTCCAACCGCCAAGGAAATTTTTACCAAGATGGGCATGGGCTACAACATCGGAAATACCCTGGAAGCCCCCATGAACCCCACCAGCTGGGGTAACGAATTTCCAACCCAGGAGCTGATTGACTCCGTCAAATCCGCAGGCTTCAACACAGTGCGCATTCCCTGCGCCTGGTACAGCCATTCCAACGCCATCGCCGTAGATTCCAACTGGACTCTCTACACGCCTGATGGAGACGAGAACACCATTAACGCCGCCTGGCTGGATTCCGTAAAGACCGTCGTTGACTATGTCATCAAGCAGGACATGTACGCCATCATCAACATCCACTGGGACAACGGCTGGCTGGAAGACCACATCGGCACTTCCGTAGACGAAAAAATCAACGCCCGCCAAAAGGCCTACTGGGAGCAGATCGCGGCCAAGTTCAAGGACTACGATGAACACCTGCTGTTCGCTAGCACCAACGAGCCCGGCGAAAGCGGCGACGGATTGAAGCAGGACAATGCAAATACACTGAAGGCCTATCACGAAACCATGATCAAGGCAGTCCGCAGTTCCGGCGGCAACAACGCCACACGCACCATCATCGTGCAGGCGCCCGACACCGACGAAAACAAGGCACACAAGTACCTGAAGGGAAACTTCCCCGCAGACCCCGCCGGCACAGACTACATGATGGGAGAATTCCACTTCTACCCATACACATTCGCCCTGATGGAAGAGGATGCCAGCTGGGGCAATACGGTGCGTTACTGGGGCGAAGACAACTACTCCACCACGGACGCTGCACACAATGCGAAAAAGGGAGCATACGCCAGCCCCGAATTTGTGGATTCCGTTTTTGCCATGCTAGGTGAAGACTTCAAGGATTTCCCCATGGTCATCGGTGAATTCGGCGTCATCAAGCGCCTTGAACTGAAAGGTGAAAACCTGCGGTTGCATTTGAAGTCGCGTGCTGACTATTACGGACGCATTGCGGAACTTTCAAAAAAATATGGTTTTGTGCCCTGCATCTGGGATACCGGTGACGAAGGCGACAAGAACATGACCATCATCCGCAGAAACAAGAACCGCGGCATCCTGGATTACGAAAGCCTGAACGCCATGCGTAGAGCTTATGGCCTAGACACACTTGCAGGAAACTCCATTGACGCCTTGGTAGAAAAGAGCCTAGACAACAGCGACCGCGAAATGAAGGTAACGTACAAAGCCCAGAGCGACACCGCGGAAACAGGCACTCTCAGCTACGGATTTGCCGCCCAGGATTGGAGTCAGTATACGGCCATGTCCTTTGACATCAAGTTCAGCGGAACTAGCAGTTCCTGGTCCACAGTCACCCTGTTCAACATGTCTGCAAACTGGAAATGGAACCAGGTAAATCTGGGAGACTTCAAGGATTTTACTGGAGAATGGCAGAACATCAAAATTTCCTTTGACGGTTCCGCCGATCCATCCATCAAATTCGAGGACATTACAAAAGTGGTGTCCCTCGGCATCAACGTCCAAGGTGTTGAAGTAGATGCAACTCTTGAATTGGACAACATCGTCTTGTGGAAAGAGGACGGCACCAAGGTGACGTTCATGGACTTCAACGACAACAAGGAAATGAAATGCGAAGGAATTGCCGTGGGAGGTTTGGCTCCCTCCACCGCACCAGGCAACGAAACAGGCCCTAGCGCCATCAAATTCCGCCGGGCCATGGCCAACGCATTCAGTTCAATCCGTTCTGGTGCAGATGTTCCTGGATTCCACATGATAAATATCCAAGGGCAACAAAAAACAAGCTTCCGCGGCCCCGCCATACTTATCATGAAGCAAGGCAAGCAAGCTTACAGCAAACAGGTAATCTTGAAATAGCCCTTAATCCAGGCTGAAGATTTCGCTAAGCTGGCTATCGTCCATATCGGCAAGCCAAGTCTCGCCGGTGTTCACCGTCATCTCGGCTATGGCCTTCTTGCTTTCCAGGAGGG
>JAKSIF010000042.1 GCA_024398965.1 Fibrobacter sp.
AAAAAGAATGCCTTTCATAATTTCCCGGAGAGGAAATACGATCCAAACCTGGAAAAGATGATCATTAACCAATAAGGAGAGCGAATGAAGCGAATAGCAAAGCTGCTTCTGATCGCGGTTGCTGTAAGTGTAGCGTGGTTCTCGGACTACGCTTCACTTGCGGTATACGAGCCGCTTGACGAACTGGAAGAGGAAGCCTTCTTCGACGAGCTGGAAGTGCTGGCGCTGATCACGCTCGCTGAGGCTGAAGGCGAAGTAAATAAAAACTTGGACGATCCGTACCTTGGATGGAGGCTGGTAATAGACACGGTTTTAAATCGCGTTGACAGCCCCAGGTTCCCTGACACTATATCAGAGGTCGTTTATCAAAAGGGACAATTTACGTCCACTTGGAACGGACGTATGGACAGGATGGAGCTAAATGAGGACATTTGCCGCATTGTTCTTGAGGAAATTGAAAACAGGACAAACAGCGATGTGCTTTTCTTTTGCTCGACAGGTTGGCCGCAGTGTGGAAAGCATGAATGCCATGTCGGCCACCATTATTTCACAAAATAAGGAGGAACAATTAGATGGTAAAAGAAGGAGATGTGATCTTCATGAAAACGATCACGGACCTGGAAAAGAAGCAGAAGCCGATCAAGTTCGTGATTGAGAAAATATACCCAATCAAGAGGGCTTTTGGAGTAAAGGACTATTTCGCACTGGCAAGAAGCGTTTCTGGTAAATACCCGGTATGCTTTTCGAAGCTGGACCTGGCAGAGAACGGATACGACGAGAAATTCCCGGAGTGGAATCTACCGAAGGATGGTTATGGAACCGGAGGGAAAGATAAAAGTGAATATAGCAAGCGCCATTGAAGAACAGAAAAAGCGCCTGAAAATGGAACAGGCAATGCTGACGCTTTTTGCAGACGATCCCAGAACGGCAGGCTACCACGCCGGAAGAATAACCGAGATCAGGGAAATAATACAGATGCTGGAAGCAGAAATGGAGGAACCATGAACCTATATATGGAAGTCAGCAAGGACGAATACGAGCTGCCGCTGGTTGTTACAGATTCTGTCAGGGAACTGGCAGAAATTACAGGAGTAAAAGAATCGACGATTTCGAGCACGATTTGTCTGGCACGGAAGCGTGGCAGCAAGAGCAGATTTGTAAAAGTGGAGGTGGATGAATGAAAGCTTTAATTTGGGATAATAAAAAAAGAGAATACACAAAAGAGGTAGAACTTCCAAAAGGAAAATACATTGCGTTTACAGATAACATGGATGAGCCTTGCACTTGCGCTAACTGTGGGGAAACAGTTCGCTTTGGTGAAATGTATACATCACGAAAATACTACGGATGTAACGGTATTTTTGCATTTTATGTATGTAGTAAATGCTATGAGGTGGAAGAATGAACGCATTAACTGTAAACGTAAAAGTATCGGACATCGATATTGTTATGAAAGCGGTCCGCTCAATGAAAAGATACAAATGGGTGCACGGAAAGCATAAAAGAGGGAAAAGAAAATGATTATTGGACTTTTATTATTACTTATCGCGCTTCTGCTTGTTATTTGCTACTGCCTGGTGGTGGTAGCAAGTACCGCAGACGATCGAATGGAAGACGACGAGTTCTGGGAAGGACTAGACAGGAGGTACAAATGATAAACACTAAAGGGGAATGGATTTACACAAATGCTGAGATCGCTTACGAGCTCGGAATATCTCCGGCAACAGTAAACGCAATCGGAAAGAGACTGTTTGGCGGTGGACGCATTGCACATTGGACGATTAATGATGCAAAACTTATCTGCGAATACATCAAGAGCATTAGCATTGAGCAGGATGCGAAGCGTTTGGCCCTGTTACACGATACGGTAAGCGCGTGCGGATTCGGAGAGATGAATGATGCGGACCTGGCGATCAGAGTGAAAAATGATCTGCATAATGTGCCGTAGGATGGAGGAATAAAAATGCAGGAAGTTTTAGAAATGCTCGAAAACGAGCGAGACATCTCAGAATATGTTGCAAATCACAGCTGGATGCACCAAAAGGCAAAGGCCGCAATACGGAGAACAGTACTGTTTGGACGAGCAATTAAGGTTATTAAGCTGCAGATTCCGAAGGATATCACGCCGGACCTTTTCCACCCTAAATACGATGTGATCAGCTGCCCGCATTGCCATCATTCGCTCACGCACCGAGCGGTATTCGCGAACCGATATTGCTTTATGTGCGGCGGCAGGTTTGGAGACCTGATCTACCCGGAAGGATGGCTCGAAGACGAAGAGGAGGAAGATGAATGAAAAAAGAAGAGCTAATAGCAGCACTTCGGCTATGTTCCGATGATGATATAAACGGCACTGGATGTGCTAGATGCCCGGCAAAGGCTGATCCATGGTGCGTTGAGCATTTGATGGAAATTGCTGCAGACTATATCGAAAAAATGGAGGAAGATAAATGAATAATGGCCTGGTAAGAAAAGAAGACGTGCTCAAAATTATCAACGAGAAGCGCGGAGAGTTGTTTGGCAAGGACGCGCCGAAGATGGAAGCGAGCGTTGCGTTGACGTATGTTTACCACGACATCATGGACCTTGAAACGGTCGACAAGGATTGAGGTTTTTAAAATGAGCAAACCACGAAACTACTGGTTCCCGATTGCATTGAAAATGGTCAAGCAGTACAAGGAAATTAAAAAAGAGGACTCCTTCCAGGCTATGATCTACACAAAAGCCATAGAAGATACGCTGGAAGATTCGCTGCTCTTGCCTTACGGAGATCTCAGGGTTAAGGCTTTCAAGATGCTTTACTTTGATAAAACACACAACCTGCACGGTACCGCTTCCGAGCTACACGTTACGGAACGCACCCTGCAGAGGTGGACGAATAAGTTCGTAAACGAAGTGGGCAGGCGAGCGGGATTTGCAGAAAAATAAAATGGCGTAAAAAAGCCAATGGACCGTCTTACACTCTAAACAGTGCGAGACGGTCTTTATATTTTGAGATCATATCTGACACCTCCTTTCTTTGTTTGTAAGCTGCAGCGCGTAAGAAGCAGCTCCAGTTTACTCATTTTCTGGCTCCGGTTGAACTCCGGCAGCGCTTATATAATACATGCCCAATCTTTTGGTCATATAATTCCTCCGCTGCGGAAGCAGCATGGCGAATAGGTTGAAGTGCTTCTTTTGCCCCTTTGCACTTCCGGTTGTTCGACTCATCCGTCGCCATTCAAGCAAGAATACTTTTTTTCTAGCTTTTCATCTTTTCATAATTTCTTCTTTTCAAAGCCTCACGGTTATGCTGTGGGGCTTTAAACAAATCGGAGGTGTTTTTCATGGAATTAAGGAACGTAGCAATTGAGGAGATTATCCCTTACGCGAACAACCCACGACAGAACGATAAAGCTGTCGACAAGGTGGCTGAAAGTATAAAACAGTGCGGATATATCGCGCCGATTATCGTTGACGAGGACATGGTTGTCCTTGCTGGCCACACTATACTTCGCGCACTTAAAAAGCTCAAAAACAAAACCGTGCAGATTGCGGTCGTTGCAGGACTTTCGGAAGAGCAGAAGAAGTATCGTCTGCTCGATAACAAGACAAACGAGTTCGCAGACTGGGATATGGAAAAGCTCCTGGAAGAGCTCGAAGGACTGGATTTTGAAGGCGTGGACTTTGGATTTGATCTCGGAGATATGAACGGCGAAGAAGCCGAAGCCCAGGAGGACGATTACGACCAGGAACCGCCGGAAGAACCGAAGAGCAAGCTTGGCCAGGTATATAAGCTCGGCCGACACAGACTTATGTGCGGCGATTCTACATCAAAAGACGATGTAAAGAAGCTCGTAGGCGGCACCCAGGTAGACCTACTTCTTACCGACCCGCCTTACAACGTAGACTATACAGGCAAAACGGCAGACGCTTTGAAGATTGAAAACGACAAGATGGAAGATGGAAACTTCCGTCAGTTTTTAATCGATGCATTTGCGGCAGCAGACGCGGTTATGAAGCCTGGAGCTTGTTTCTATATCTGGCACGCAGATTCAGAAGGATATAACTTCCGTGGCGCTTGCAAGGACGTCGGTTGGCCAGTTCGCCAGTGTATTATCTGGAATAAAAACACTATGGTTATGGGCCGCCAGGATTACCAGTGGAAACACGAACCGTGCTTATACGGATGGAAGGAAGGCGCCGGACACCTGTGGGCATCCGATAGAAAGCAGACAACGGTTATCAACTTTAACAAACCGACACGAAACGATATCCACCCGACAATGAAGCCGGTCGGCCTTTTTGATTACCAGATCAAAAATAACACGAAAGGTGGCGACGCGGTCCTCGACCTTTTTGCTGGCAGCGGTACCACAATAATGGCCTGCGAGCAGAACGGTAGGAACGCATATTGCATGGAGTTTGACCCGAGATATGTGGATGCGATCATCGATAGATGGGAAACCTTTACTGGCCAGAAGGCTGAGCTTGTAGAGGAATAAATAGTCAAAAAGCCTCGATGGAAGGACACGGAGAGGAAAATTTATGGCACAAGGTAAATTTAGACCCTGGTTGGAGCCCGACGGCCTGCTGCTTTTAGAAGGGTGGGCCAGGGACGGTCTTACGGAAGAACAGATCGTTCACAACATGGGTATAACACGCTCCACGTTCTATGCGTGGAAAGATAAGTTCTCGGACATTTCGGACGCTCTTAAAAAAGGCCGCGAAGTTGTCAATTACGAGGTAGAAAACGCCCTGCTGAAATCGGCACTCGGCTATACGAAGAAGATCACAAAGCCGATCAAGGTAAAGACGGAACGCCAGGTGCAGGGCAAAGGAAAAATAGTGGAAGAGCACGTTGAATATGTGGAGGAGGAGATCTTCATTCCTCCGCAGGTCAGCGCTCAGATATTTTGGCTGAAGAACAGACGCCCGGATAAATGGCGAGATAAGCCGGACCTTGCCGAAGTAGAGGAAATTGAGGACGACGGTCTGCTCGAAGCTCTCGATTCGAAGCTGGAAGAGATATTCTCAAGCGGCGACGATTCCTACATGATCTCACAGGAGGATCTGTAATGAAGGCATCGGAATTTAAGTGGGGCAAGCTGTCGAAGAAGCAAATGATGTTGCTTTCCTGGTGGCGAGAAAATAGCCCATATGCCGACTTTAACGGCATTATTGCAGACGGAGCTATTCGATCAGGAAAAACCGTAAGCATGGGCTTTTCTTTCGTCCTGTGGGCAATGACGTGCTACGACAAACAGAACTTTGCTATATGCGGAAAGACGGTCGGTTCTGTAAGACGAAACGTGCTGGTAACTCTAAAGCGGCAGCTGCGGGCACGTGGCTTTTCAATAAAGGAGCGGTACTCCGAGAACCTGCTGATCGTGTCAAAGGGAAGCGTCAGCAATATGTTCTATATGTTCGGCGGCAAGGACGAAAGCTCGCAGGACCTGATCCAGGGTATTACCCTTGCAGGCGCCTTTTTTGACGAGGTTGCTCTTATGCCGGAATCGTTCGTCAACCAGGCGACAGCACGTTGCTCTGTTAAAGGGTCAAAGTACTGGTTCAACTGTAACCCGGCAGGCCCGATGCACTGGTTCAGAAAGAACTGGATTGGACGATGCAAGGACCGAGGCCTGGTATACCTTCACTTCACGATGGAGGACAATCTCACGCTGTCGGCCGATATCGTAAAGCGATACATGGGAATGTACACTGGCGTCTTTTACCAGCGTTATATCCTGGGGCTTTGGGTAGCTGCAGAAGGCCTGATCTACGATATGTTCGACCGAAAGGTACACGTGCTGGATAAAGAGCCGGAGACAGAAGGCGCCTATTACGTTTCTTCCGACTACGGTATTCAGAACGCGACAACCTTCCTCCTTTGGCGAAAAGTAAAAGATAAAAACTCCTGGGTATGCGTCCGGGAGTATTACTACTCAGGCCGAGAGGAAAGCAGGCAGAAAACAGTCGCCGAGCTGGTCGAAGGGCTAAAGGGTATGCTCAGCGGAATTAAACCTGAGCGAATAATCGTCGACCCATCCGCGGCCGCACTGATCGTAGAGCTTCGCAAGAACGGTTACAAGATCAGGAAAGCGGACAACGACGTAAACGATGGCATTGCAGACGTGGCTTCCATGCTGGTTTCCAATCGCCTATATATCATGAAATGCTGCAGACATACGATCGAAGAATTCGGCCAGTATTTGTGGGACGAAAAAGCTGCAGATCGAGGCGAGGATAAGCCGATTAAGCTATTCGACCATTGTATGGACGCGGTGCGATATTTTGTAAGAACGATGAAACTTGTTAAAAAGGACGAGCTGCCAAAGGAACCGCCTGCTCGGACTGCGAACATTTTTTTATAAACAGGAGAAAATAAAACATGTACACATTCCAGAACCTTCTTGAAGTAGGCGAGAGCGATCAGGCGCGAGGTAAATTTTGCCGGGACGCAGTAAAAGCATTTAAAGAATCTGCAGATTACCAGGCAGCAAAAGCAGGCGATTCTTACTACAACAAGCACAACACAACAATCGAAAAGTATCAGAAATATCTTTACACGGTCAGCGGAAACCAGATCGCAGATATTTATTCCAGCAATTACAAGCTCAAAACGCTATTCTTCCGGCGCCTTGTCACACAGCAGGTTCAGTATGTACTCGGGAACGGAGTGACGCTGCAGAATATTAAAAACAAAGAAAAGCTCGGAAAGGACTTCGACTTCAAACTGCAGATGGCTGCAAAAAGAGCGATGGCTAGTGGACGGGCTTTTGGCTTTTGGAATTTCGACCACTTGGAAGTATTCGGCTACGCAGACCACGAATCACAGCCTGGCTTCTGCCCACTTTATTCTGAGACAACGGCGCAGCTAGAGGCAGGAATACGATTCTGGTCGAAGGCTGTCGGGGATAAGATCATTGAGAGATATACGCTTTATGAGGCAGACGGAATTACCGAATACAGATTTATCGAAGACGAGATGGAGCTTGTGCAAGAAAAGCACGGTTATATCACAACGACAAAACGAACACCTGCAGGTGGCGTTGAAGAAGTAACCGAGGAAAACTACGGAGCGCTTCCGATCGTTCCACTTTACGTCAACGATACACACGATTCCGAGCTGATTGGTATTCGCGAGAGCGTTGACTGTTATGACTTCGTTAAGTCAGGCCTGGCAAACGATATCGACGACATGAGCGGATTCTACTGGATATTACAGAACTCCGGCGGCATGGAAGATACAGATCTGGCCCAGTTCATCCAGAGAATGAAAACTGTTCGTGCGGCTACGGTCGAAGATGCAGACCAGGTAACAAGCCACACACAGGAGGTACCGACGGAAGCACGCCGCCTTATGCTGGAGCTGCTTCGAAAGGATATTTACGAGGACTTCCAGGCGCTCGATGTAAACACACTTTCTGCTGCAGCTAAAACGACGCAGGAAATCCAGGCAGCATACCAGGCGCAGGACAACAAGTGCGCGGACTTTGAATACTACCTGATCGAGTTCGTTGAGAACATCCTGGAGCTCGCAGGAATCGACGACGTTCCGACCTTCGTGTGGAACAGGGTCGTAAACCAGGCAGAGCAGACGAATATGATTCTGAGCGCTGGGACATACCTTTCCGAGGAAGCTGTTATTAAACACCTGCCGTTCCTTACACCGGAAGAGGCCGATGAAGAAGTAAAAAAGCGTGCAGAGCAGGCCTACAACCAGTTCAATGACAACGAGGACGATGAAGAAGAATAATGCCGAGCTATTCAGATAAAGAAACCGAGAAGCGATTAGCGCAGCTCGAAAAGAAAATTGATGCTGAATATAGAAAAGCCTGGGAGGAGCTGAAGCTGACCACGTCGGAATACTTCGATTCCTTCCAGGAACGCGACCTTGAGATGCTTAACAAGCTGGAAAACGGCGACATCGACGAAGCATATTACAAGCAGTGGCGAATTAACCAGATCGGACGAGGTAAACGCTGGGAAGCTATGCGCGATCAGATGGCAGCCAAATTGTCAGAGACAAACAAAATGGCAGCTGCGTATATCAACGACACGACGCCAGGCATATATAGCGTGAACCAGCTGTATGAGGCATACACAATCGAGAGCGTATCAAATAGCGTGCAGTTTACATTAGTGAACGAGCAGACCGCAAAGCACCTTCTTGAAGGCCCGAAACAGATCCTGCCGCGGTCAAAAGTAAACGCCCAGAAGGATGAAGCCTGGAACATGGATAAGATACAGCAAGAGCTTCTGTCAGGAATACTGCAGGGCGACAGCTTAAAGCACATGGCTGACCGATTCCAGAAGGTATCGAACATGGACCGCAACGCCGCAATCAGAAACGCGAGAACGGCCACGACAGGAGCGCAGAACGCAGGCCGCCAAAACGTATATGATCAGGCCGGGGAAATGGGCATCGAGCTTTGGAAGGAATGGATCGCAACCGACGACGACCGAACACGAGAGAGCCATGCAGAACTCGACGGTGTACGCGTGCCACCTGGGGAGGAGTTCCCGAACGGCCTAATGTATCCAGGAGACTGGAACGGCGATCCGGCTGAGATCTACAACTGCAGATGTACAACGCGAGCTGTTATTCCTGGCTTTGAAAACGAGAACGCCCACAAGACAGGCCACACCGTCGAAACATACAAGGAATGGCTTGCAGAAAAGGAAAAAGAAAAGAATATCTGGTGGGCTGACGACGATCTGAGCGGCAGTATGTACGACGATACAGTTCCGAAAATTCTAACTCCAGACAATATGAAGGCCACCTTCAGCGACTTTACTGTAGAGGAACTAGAAGAAGCAGGCCGAGAGATCAATAAGAACCTTGACGGTTATACAACACGCGCCAGCAAGTGGAGCGGTAAGATCGTCACAGACGACCCAAATGTAGAGTTTGGAAAACTTTGGAGCTGTGATATTCAAACACTAGAAAAAACATCCCTGCAAATCATTATGCACGAGCTGTTACATTCCAGATCTATAAGTTATTACGATAAAAAAACATACAGGGAACACTGGAAAACAGAGGAAGCGGCCGTTCAGTATCTTGCAAGAGAAATTAGTAAAGCTAACGGAATCAAGCCAATTAAGTCAGACTATGACGACAAGGTTCATGCACTTGAAAAAATCAATAATCTGAGCGGCTATGGTTCAAACATGGATTTCGCGAAAGACTTTTTTGACGTGGAAGTACCAAAAAGAGAAGACTGGCTAATTGAAGTTGTGAATGGTATAATGACGAATGGTGGAACCGTAGGAGATTATATGGACGCGCTTGAACAGCTAGAGAGGGTTGTAGATAATCCATGACACTGGAAGAAATCAAATATTTTATAAAGCACGGAAAACACACCGAAGAGGAGTGGATTGGCGTGCATAATGAGTTAAAACAGTACAGGGCCACATTGTCGGAAAAAGAGGACCAGGAGTTCACAAAAAACAACTGGATGCTATTAGAGATCGTCGGAATGATGATTTCATGAGAGTGAAAAAGAATGGGACTTGAAATTAACGTAAATGATAACAGCGAAGAAGTGCTGGAAGCGCTGAAAAGGGCCATGCAAAGAGGCCTGACACAGTGTGGCATGGTCGCTGAGGGATACGCAAAATTAAATCTGACGCAGCAGAAGGCGGTTGACTCTGGAGATCTTCGAAAGTCCATCACTTTTACCGTAAAGGACAACGACGTATACATCGGCACGAACATTGAGTACGCCGCATATGTTGAGATGGGAACGGGAAAATACGTCCCTGGAGGAAGAAAAGACTCCTGGAGCTACCAGGACGCAAAAGGCAACTGGCACCGCACAAACGGTATGCCACCAAGGCCATATTTGAAGCCTGCCGCTGCTGATCATGCACAAGAATACACGGCGATTTTAGAAGCCGCAATGAGGAACGCATAAGCGCTCCTCTTTTTTTGGCGTAAAATGGCCAGATTTCTCGCTTACGATAAAAGACGATGAACCGAGAAGCACATCGGTTTAAAGCTATTTTAAGGACAAGGAATAGTCCCCGAAGGAAAGGAAAAGAAATGGCATTATCAAGATCGTACTTAAAAGGCATGGGACTTACCGAGGAACAGGTAAGCGCAATCATTGATGCACACGTCGAGACCGTAAACGGCCTTAAAGAGGACATCACAAAGTACAAGGCAGACGCCGAAAAGCTCCCGGGCGTACAGAAGGAACTGGACGATCTGAAAAGCGAAGGCGGCGACTGGAAAACGAAATTCGAAAAAGAACACCAGGATTTCGAAGATTACAAAGCAGCTGAGACAGCAAAAGCTCAGAAGGCTGCAGCGAAGGAAGCTTACAGTAAACTTTGCACAGAGGCAGGCGTAAGCGAAAAGTACCTTAAAACAGTTTTGAAAGCGACGGACTTTGATTCTATCAAGGTTGACGATAAAGGCGAACTGACAGGCAAGGAAGAGCTTACAAAGGCAATCAAAGAGGACTGGGCCGACTTCATTTCAACAGATGAAACACAGGGAGCAGGTACCGAAACCCCACCGGATGGTTCAAATGGTGGTGGAGCAAAGTCGCCAGGCATCCCGACAATTTTCTAATGAGGAGAATTTAAAATGGCAAGAATTCAGTCTTTAGCAGTATTAGCATCAGGCGGTGGCAACGATTACCTTGCAGAACTTTACGGAAAGGTTATCGCAAACATTCAGAAGAACGGCATCTCTAACAAGGTTAAGAACACCGCTCTTTCCGGCACACCGTCTTCCGGTACAGTAGAAGCAAAGCGCTTCGAGAACAGAACATCTAACGCTTACGGAACAGCACGTACAGGCGGCGCTGGTCAGAAGGCAAAAGCTACTCCGGTTGTTATTTCTATCAACCAGGATAAGGAGCTTATTACAGAAATCGAGCAGAAGGACGTTTCCCTTTACGGCATCGATGCTTTCCTTGCAAAGCAGGCAGACCTTGACGAGAAGTCCATGACAAGAGAGCTCGAGCGTGCTTTCTGGGCAGAGGCAAAGACAGCAGGCACACAGGTTACTTCCCTTCCGACAGATCCGGCTGAAATCGCAGAGAAGATGATCCAGTCCGTTGAGACAGTTTCAAATACATTCGTTGATGGCGTTGATCGTGACATGATCGCACTCGTATGTACTCCGGCATTCTTCGGAAAGCTCAGAACATACCTCGATACAATCACAGACGCTGCAGGCGAAGGCATCTCCGCTTACCACGGCGTTAAGGTTTACTCTTCTGTATACCTTCCGGCAGGCGTAACAACATGTATCGCACTTGCTGAGGGCGCTGTAGCACAGCCTGTTCTTATGAACAAGATCTCTGGTGCTCAGATCCCGCTTTCCAACGCAGTGGCTACTGAGATCTTCTACAGCTACGGCACAAAGGCAGTCGCTGACGACCTTATCTTCTGGGCTTAATTATGGCAGTATTTACGACCGTTGAAGGCGTAAAATACATCACAAATAGTGAGGCCGTTATTGCTGCTTTCCGCAAGCGTAGCGACCTCACAGAGGTGGTAGAAGAAGCGCCGAAGAAAAGAACCGCTAAAAAGAAAACAGAAGAATAAAACAAGGAGGCTGACATGCTTTACCAGGTAATGAAGCACATTCGGAATTTCTTCCCGGTTCCGGGTGGAATGATGAGTGGGGAATTCAAGATCGAGGAAGGCGTGATCAGCCTTCCGTCATGTTTAGATGGCCAGTTCTATCTAATCGAAGGTTCCGTATTGAACGACGGAGTACATCAGCACCCGGCAACGGACCTGATTGACGAAACATTTCGTGGCCAGGTCACACTTCTGGCTATTCCGCGTGCGTTTATTGACCTTGTGGAAGAGATCGAAAAGTGGGACGAGAAGAACGGTGCAGCAGGCGCGTTTCAGAGCGAGAGCTTTGGCGACTATAGCTACACAAGAGCCACAAACGAAAAAGGAGCCCCGGTAACATGGTCGGATGCCTTTAAAAGCAAGCTGAACGTATGGAGGAAAATCTGATGAGTTTACTCGATGAGTTTTGCACCGACTTTTGTGTTATGGAGAAAGAAAGAACGCCGGATGGAGAAGGCGGTTTCGCTACCTCCTGGTTCGATGGCGCGACCTTCCAGGGCGCTTTAATGCACGACACAACTATATTAGCTCAGCAGGCAGAACAGGAGAACACGGCATCGACGTTTTCTCTGTATGTGCCAAGGGACCTGGCCCTTCTTCCGTATGATTACATCAAACGCAAATCAGACGGTCAGGTTTTCCGCATTACTTCTGCGGCGAGCGATGATTATACACCAGCATCTTCCACGCTTAATAAGGCAAAGGTACAGATGCAGAAAGCGAGCCTGCCAACATGACAAAGACAGCCGCATTACAGGCGTTTTTCAGCGGTTTTGGCATCCCTGCTTACCCGGCAAACGCAGTCCCGAAGGATACGATTTATCCCTGGATTACCTACGAGGTAATCACGACTGACTTTTTAGGCGGCCCTGTTAGCTCAACAGTGAACCTTTGGTACCACACCGAAAGCGAAGCGGAGCCAAACAGAAAAGCGGATCAGATCGGGAAAGTACTTGGGCTGGGAGGCGTTACGATTCCATGCGACGATGGCCTGATCTGGATAAAGAAGGGCTCTCCGTGGTGTCAGTCGGTAACAGATCCGGATGATATTGGACTGAAACGACGCTACTTGAATGTAACACTTGAATACTTAACAAACTGAGGTAAGAAAAATGAAATACACACAGATTCCGGCAGATGCCTTTAAGAACCTTCAGCTGAACGCAGGCGTTCTTCTTGACAGCTTTACACCGTCCTCAGGTGTGATCGGAAATATTATCGGCGCCACAACTGGCGGAGTTAATTTTACAGCAACACCGACATACACAGACTTCGGTGAGGATATCGACAACTGCCCGAAAAATATGAAAGAGCTCAAGAAGCTCGACACATGGGAAGTAACCCTTTCCGGCACATTTGTATCTGTTACAACGGACCTTATAGCAAAGCTTATGGGAGCAGGCGCTGTAGACAGCTCTGATAATACAAAGGTCCTTCCTGCTGCAGATGTGGCAGATACAAACTTCGAAGATATCTGGTGGGTTGGAGATTACGGCGAAGGAGGCGGCCTCGCTATTCACGTCCTTAACGCACTTTCAACAGGTGGCTTCCAGATGCAGTCAGGAGACAAGGCAAAAGGAAACTTTGCTTTTGAGTTTACTGGCCATTACAGTATGGCAGCACAGACAAAAGTGCCGTTCGAGGTATATGTAATCGACAAATAAAATGAGAGAGGTGCAGTATGAAGTTATCTGAATACAAAGGCGAAGACGCACTTGATTTGCTGGCAGATATCCTGGAACCAGCGTCCGAGATTATGACGGACAAGGTTTTAGTGGATATGGTTAGAAACGGAAAGAACCCGATCAACGCGGTTCAGAGGGCTATTAAAAACCATAAAAAATCTGTCCTTCAGATCATGGCCACGATGGAGGGAGTTCCGGTGGAAGAATACGAGTGTTCATTCTTCTCGCTTCCGATCAAGCTCCTGGAGCTGGCAAACGATAAGGAGTTAATCAAGTTTTTTTCTATGCAGGGTCAGACGGAGCCAAGCGTAACTTCTGGCTCTGCTATGGAGATTACAGAGGCACTCGAAAAATAAAACCATTCTTGCGGTATGTCTTAGCACGTTATGAGGATGAACAGCGTGAGATGGCATACCGCTTTTATATTGCTGACTGTCTTTTCTATTCAGCGGAAAACAAGCGGCCGACAATGCGACTGAATGAAATCATAAACGGAAGCAAGCCGCACGACACGCGAAGTGGGGACGATATAGTCCTGGACATTATCAGCAAATTAGGACTTAAAGGAAAAGACGATGGACGTATTTGATTTAGTAGCAAAGCTCACGCTTGATAAATCAGGATATGAAAACGATCTAAAAGAAGCGGCGAATGAATCTTCTTCATTTGGAAGTAAACTTGGCAGCGCTTTTAAGACAGGCGCAGCTGCGGTTGCTACACTTACGGCAGCAGGAGCGGCTACAGTTGGAACAATTACTTCCCTGGCCGGATCAACCGCTTCTTACGGCGACAAAATCGACAAGATGTCGCAGAAGATCGGAATATCAACAGACGCTTACCAGGAGTGGAGCTTTATCATGGAGCATTGCGGTGCTTCTGTAGATGGACTCCAGGCAGGAATGAAAACCTTGTCTGGCGTTATCACAGATGCGGCAAGTGGAAGCGATACAGCAGCAAAGAAGCTGGAAGCTGTCGGCCTTTCGGTTGAAGAATTAAACGGATTAACGCAAGAAGAGCAGCTTAGCAAGATCGTCTCAAGCCTTCAGAACATGGGCGAAGGAGCTGAGCGTACAAGCGCGGCGACAGATCTTCTTGGAAGATCTGCAACGGAAATGGCAGCGTTATTTAATACCAGCGCGGAAGAAACCGAAGCAATGAGAAAACAGGTCCATGATCTGGGCGGCGTTATGTCAAAGGATGCGGTAAAAGATGCTGCAGCTTACGAGGACGCATTAACAAACCTTCAGACGGCCTTCACTGGCATGAAAAACGGCTTGTTAAGCGATATGCTCCCAGGAATAACCCAGGTTATGGACGGTCTAAGTGCCATTTTTAGCGGTGACAGTGGCGGCGTAGAAATGATCAGAGAAGGAATCGAAGGCCTTGTTGATAACATCTCACAAGCGGCACCTGCGCTTATTGATACAGGCGCACAGCTTATTTCGATGTTTATCGACATTATTATCGACAATCTTCCGCAGATCATACAGCTTGGAACAGATCTTCTGATTAAACTTGTGCTTGGAATAATTGATGCTTTGCCAGAGCTTGTCGCCAGGGTGCCTGAGATTATTACAGCACTCGTCACATCGCTGAAGAACGCGGCCCCACAGCTCAAGGAAGCAGGAATGACACTATTAAGCACGCTTGGGAACGCGCTTATAACCTACGTTCCGCTTTTGATATCAAAGGTTCCGACTATTATCACGATGGTCAAAAACAAGTTTATTGAGCTTTTGGCATCTTTTAAGGATATCGGAAAGAGAATCGTCGAGGGTATTTGGCAGGGAATCAGCGGTGCAGCTGGCTGGCTTAAAACGAAGATTAAGGAATGGGTCGGAAACGTTGTGGACTTTATTAAGGGCCTGTTCGGAATCCATTCTCCGTCCAGGGTTATGCGCGATCAGGTCGGAAAATTCCTGGCCCTCGGCGTTGGAGAAGGATTCAAAGATGAAATCCCAGGAGTGCTTTCTGATATTCAGAACGAAATCCCGACAGCGTTTGATGTTTCGCCAACTGTTCCGATCAAACCTTCTGGAAACGGAGGCAACGTAGACACAACCCTCAACAACAATATTACAATCACACTGGAAGGCGACGCAGCACGCCTGTTTAAGGTTATTCGACAGCAGAACGACGTGTTCAAAAAGTCCACAGGCCAGAACGCGTTTGCATAATGGAGGAATTTCGATGTATTTCAAAGTAGGCACCACAGATTATTCTAATAATATCGAGCCGGACAAGTATTCCGTCAATTCTACGAAGGAATACAAGTCCTGGCAGGATGGAAACTACAGAGAGCATCGCGTTTATTTAAGAGATCGAATCAAAGGAACAATGGCCCTTTGGTTTGTAAGCAACGGAGGAGCGGACTACGATTCGTTCCTTCGTGTTCTTGAAGATAACACGGATGCAAGCGGAGTTTTAACCGCGACAGTAAAAGTAAACAATACGAACCAGGAGTCCGAGATTGGCGCGTTCTATTCGATCAAATCAGAGACAAACCGCGTGCTTGATCATGGCGAAACCCTTGTCAAGATCGAGCTGGAAATTATGGAGGCGTAGCAGTGCTGAACATTCCGAACAATATTAGTGAGCTTTTAAAGACGGACGGCGTAAAAAAGAACCTCCGCATTCATTTTCCTAATGGCGAGCTCCCGGATATTACAAATGATCACATCCTGGCTGATTCTTTGGAGTTTACGGAATCCGTGTGCTCCGCAAAAACACTGCAGCTGGGCCTTGCAGAATCTTCCGTGCTTTCTTTTTATTGTGCCGATCTTCCAAACTTTCGAGGGGCAACGATTGAAGCATATATCGAGGTAGAAAATAACGGATCTTATTATCCTATTCCTCTGGGAGTGTTTACCGTGGATGAGTGCCGTAGGCAGAAAGATCTGATCACACGAAAAGTAGTAGCTTATAGCTATGCAAATGTGGTAGATCCAACTATCCCGGCAATAAATGGAAGGAAGAATTATATCTATTCTTTCGAAGGAGCTCGAAGGATGGTGCCGGTATATTCTGATTCGCCATTTGAAAGCCAGTTACGAAAATGGATTGTATCCATGTTCAGTAGAAGGATAGATCCGCATGATACGCTTCTTCCGAAGGTAAACACGTACCCAGTAACAAGCCCTTTGCCTACATATGTATCCGGGCAGATAAAGCTGCCAAACTCTGTTTATTCTATCTCTATTGCACCGCTCTCGAATTATATTTTCTTCTTTAAGAATCCGGGTGGCACTACAACCGGCTCAACTTTTAAGCCATCTGACATTCCGTGGCTGGATTCTGCGAAGCTTTACGCATACAGAAGCGAGAAAAGCCTTTCGGAGAAATTGGATGCCATAAATGAGGCAATTGCAGGCCGTGGCAGCATCGATAAGAATGATATAGAATCCTGGTTCGAGCAGTTTACTATTCCTGCTTGCACAGAGCTTATCTACAGAAGAAAAGGATCTTCTACGAATGCCTATAACGAATACCATGCACATCCGGCAATCGAAAAAGAAGGATATATCTATCAGCATACAAGAGGAGTACACTCTACAGCCACATCATACAGCGGATACACTGCTTTATATGTAGCGAATAGGGTTTCTGTAAGCATTTATAAGCACGGTGATTTCCTAGAGCGTGTTACGGTAGATCTCGGAGGCATAGATCTCTACGAGGTGGATACAACGAACTATAGTGCTGCGGATAATATTCTTATCTCGATACCTAGAAAAAAGTATTCTTCAACCGATTATAGAACGGAGCTCCCGGATGATTTTAACGTATACGATTTAACACGCAGCTATTCGGAATTAAGTGCTAACTTCGGTATGTTTGATAGGACAACTGGACTGCTGCAGTTTAAAGAGATCGGCCAGGGTGGAGAATTCTCTGTAGATGCAAGCAAGATCTCAGATATAGAATACGATGAGGAGCAGGCCATCTACACATCTGTACACGCTGCCTATACAGTTGGATCTACTACGGATGAATATGTAAAAGAAATCGATGTTGGAAGAGACAATAATCCATATATCATCAACAGTAATTATCTCATGAATAACGGGTACCTCACGGCAGCCCAGGTGCAGGCATTCACTGATCAGATAGCAGCGAAGTTATCCACATACAAATATGTTCCATGCAATATCACGATGGTGGGAGCTCCACAGATGGAGGCAGGAGATATCCTGCATATTACTCTCAACGATGGTACACAGATGGATATCCCGGTGCTCAGAAGAACGCTACGAGGAATCCAGGTGCTGGAAGATGTGATAGATATTCTGTAAAATCGGAATATTATTCTCGATTAAAAGTCGGAAAAGTTAAGAGTGCAATCCATAAAACAATGTGCTACAGTATTAACACAAGCTTGTGAAATCTAAAAAATGAATGTCCCGGACGCGAGGCTTACTATGATGTGACCCATAACGAATCCGTGCAATCTGCGCAAGCGTGTTGAGATATGAAGACCGACCGAAGGGCATCCGAAGAAGATGCCCTTTATTTTTTGGAGTGATTATGGATGAAGAGACGAAAAAGGAAATAGCTGAGGCCTGCACGAACCCGATAAAACTTACATGCGAGTCGTGTATAGCGAACAAATATTGCGAGCGGCTAGATGAAGCGCTCAAAAGTGCAATCGAAAGAATTATGAGGCATCCGTGAGGGTGCCTTTTTTATTGGCGTAAAAAGTCCTGTATATTCGCATATTCTAACAAGAGAAACCCGAAAACGCACCTAATACACGAGGGAGCAATCATGGATAAAAAGACATTAATTTATAACGTGGGCGTGACCAGATCGCTGGAAATGTACCAGTACGACCACGAAGCGACCATCCTTCGCTTTGCTGGCTATAAACCGTTGGCGCCGGAGAACGTCGTTTATTTTAGTTTGGAGACAACCGCCGCAAGCTGGCTTATTCCGCTGTCCGAAATGGAGTGGACGATCACGAGACCAATGACAGACCACGACGGTACCTTTAAGGGACAGCTTGTTGAAATGGGGCCGGATGGAGTAACCCCGGTTCGCCATAGCAAGATGTTTGACGTTGTTATCAAACACAGCCTTGTAGAAGGCCAGGAGGTTGTTGATCCGTCCCTGGAAAGATGGGCAACACATCTGCAGGAGCTGTACGCAAAATACATCGAAGGCGCCGAGTCTATTTATGCGACACGAGACGAAGTGAACGAGATCGCGGAGGAAGCTGCAGCAAGCGCCACCACGGCATCGCAGAAGGCCCATATCGCGTCCGAATCTGCAGCAAACGCCAATGTGTCGTCTGCCGCTGCTAAGCTGTCAGAATTGGCCGCAAAAGCGTCACAGGACGCTGCAAAGGCAAGCGAGACGAACGCCGGAACCTCTGAGCGCAACGCATCTACAAATGCAGGCAAGGCAGAAGCCGCTGCAACAAGAGCGGAAGCTGCAGCTACCAGCGCAAACGCAAAGGCAGTCGACGCTAGCAATTACGCTTCAACCGCAAGCACAAAAGCAAACGAGGCAGCAGCGAGCGCACACCAGGCAAGCCAGGACGCAAGAACTGTGGCAAGCACGGCAGCATCTTTCTCACAGACAGTAGCAACCGAAAAGGCTGCAGCAAAGGCTGAGATCGAAGCAAAGAAGACGGAAAGCGTAAATGCTCTGACCGCTAAAACGTCCGAAGGCGTGAACGCGATCACAGCGAAGAAGGAAGAAGGCGTGGCAGCAGTCCAGGCTATGATCGACACGATCCCGGAAGATTACCAGACGGAAATCTCTGGAATAAATTCCCGTTTAAACACGAAACAGGACACACTTGTAAGTGGCACGAATATCAAAACCATCAATGGCAGGAACATCCTCGGAAGTGGCAACATCGTTATCGAAGGCGGTGGCGGTGGTGGCGGTGACTATGACGCACTTGAGGAAAG
>JAKSIF010000043.1 GCA_024398965.1 Fibrobacter sp.
CATTACGCAGTTTTATCCTAACTTTAAACTGTCCAACTTTTTGGGGTCAGTTCACTATCACCGAGGACTTTTTTTAGTTCTTATTAGCGCGACAAGTCGCGACTATCAATTATTGGCGCTATTACTGGCGCTACTTCGTAGCGCAGTAATCTGCGGCTCGGTCATGTGCAAGCAAGCTTGCCCGCGACCCTCGCCTTACGATTACTTCTTCGGGAGCTTGACTTCGGAACCGAAGTTCACGTTGGTCTTGTTGCCGAGGAGCAGAGCACGAGTCTTCAGCGGGAGGCCGAAGCAACGGATGAAGCCGGTTGCGTCCTTCTGGTCGTACATTTCGACGTCAGAGAAGCCACCGAGGTTCATGTCGTACAGGCTGTAGGGGCTCTTCATGCCGGCCGGGATGATGTTGCCCTTATAGAGCTTGAGGGTAACTTCACCGGTAACAACCTTGTTGACTTCGTCGAAGAAGGCGTCCATGCACTGGCGGAGCGGAGTGAACCACTGACCATTGTAAACCAGGTTTGCATAGGTCATGGACATCTTCTGAGCTTCGAACAAGGTTTCCTTGTCGAGGACCAGCTGCTGCAGGCATTCGTGAGCCTTGTAAAGCAGGGTGCCACCCGGAGTTTCGTAAACGCCGCGGCTCTTGAGGCCCACGAGACGGTTTTCAACGATGTCCAGGAGACCGCAAGCGTTTTCGCCACCGATCTTGTTGAGAGTTTCGAGGAGCTCAACTGCGCCCATCTTCTTGCCGTTGATGGAAACCGGAGTACCCTTGTCGAAACCGATGGTCACATGAGCCGGCTTGTTGGGAGCCTTTTCGTAAGTGTTGGTATGCTTGAGCATATCATACTTGTGTTCCTTATCCGGTTCTTCCAGGATGCCACCTTCGTGAGAGAGGTGCCACAGGTTGCCGTCTTCGGAGTAGATCTTCTTCTTGCTGATGCCGTTCAGAGGAATCTTGCGGGCCTGAGCATAGTCGATAGCATCTTCGCGGCTGTGGATGTTCCACTTCGGGTCCTTCCACGGAGCGATGATTTCGAGCTTCGGGTTGAGTGCGGCGTAGGTCAGTTCGAAACGGACCTGGTCGTTACCCTTACCGGTTGCGCCATGGGAAACAGCGTATGCGCCTTCCTTTTCAGCGATCTTGACCTGGTACTTTGCGATAAGCGGACGAGCGAAAGAGGTACCCAGGAGGTAGGTGCTTTCGTACTTGGCGCCAGCGCGGACGGTGGGCCATACGTAGTCTTCGAGGAATTCCTTCTTGAGGTCCAGAACGTAGCACTTGGAAGCGCCAGTAGCGAGAGCCTTCTGTTCCAGAGCCTTAGCATCCGGGAAGTCGTTCTGACCGAGGTCAGCGGCGAAAGCGATCACTTCGCAGTCGTAGTTTTCCTTGAGCCAAGGAATGATGATGGAGGTATCGAGGCCACCGCTATAAGCGAGAACGACCTTCTTCTTGGATTCTTTCTTTGCCATTGTGATTGTCCTTTTTTAGACAGTTGAATTTTAGACGTGAAAAATATAGCATACTACGGGGCAGTTTGTGAAGCCGATGACGCAGGGGGAGCCATCAACTGCCTTAAAGAATCAACCAAGACACTATCCTTCTTGGGGAACATGTTCTGGTAGATTACTGCACGGCGCTTGGCCATAAACTGGCTTTCCCGCATGTTCGGGTGGTGCTTGGCCGGAGCAGCAAGCATCGCCGCCATGTTGATGGCCTGGTCTACACTGAGCTTGGAACAGCTCTTTCTGTAGTAGGCCTGGCAGGCGGCCTGACAGCCAAAGATGTCCTTGCCCCACTGGGCGTAGTTCAAATACAATTCCAAAATTCGATCCTTACCTAGTTCATGTTCCATCAGGAGCGCATAGGCCAGTTCCTTGAACTTTCTGTTGAAGGAACGTTCTCCACTCAGGAAAAGGTTCTTGGCCAACTGCTGGGTAATGGTAGAACCGCCGAACTTGGTCTTGCCGGCCACCTGGTTTGCATCCAGCGCTTCGGCAATAGCTCGAATATCAAAGCCCGGGTGGAAATAGAATCCGGCATCCTCACTGGCTATGACGGCCTTACGCAGATAGGGGCTTATGGAATCCAAAGGTACGTAGACATGCTTGATCTGGATACCGGGGTTGGAATCCTGCAGGGCCTCCATGTACTTACTCATTTCAGGCTGGTCGTCCTTAAGCTGTTCCACCCCATCGTAGATGTTGTAGCCATAGATAAAGGCCTTGTACAGGACAACGGATGCCGCAATAGTGAACACAGCGGAATAGATAATGGCAATGAGAAGCACCTGACGGATAATAAGGTTGATAATCCTGTATATCCACTTAACCGTTTTCGCAAACCAAGTCGTAGGGAACCACTTAACGAAACGGAGCAGGCCGTCCTTGATTTTTCGGATCTTTTCCATTTACTTTTTACCCCCGAACCAGTCGTTGATGTCCTGCCCTTCTTTCATGGCTGTGGGCAGGTTTTCCATTCCTTCACCAAGAATAACATTTCTAATGCCAGCCTGTGTGAACAAATTGCCAATATAGTCCATTCCTGCACGTCCGGCATCGTCGTGGTCAAGGCAAAGAACCACATTTTTATTCTTGAACAATTCCAGCCAATGGGGCTTAAAGTTCCTAACGCCCGGAATACCGACAGCGTTTATGTTCTGCCCTAAAAAGGTCAGCGTATCGATGCAGCCTTCGCACAAATAAACCCATCCAGGTTTCTGGTCGAGTGCAGACATATTGTAAGGATAGGGAACAGTTCCCCGCAAAAGAAGTTCCTTCGGTTGCACCGTACTGTCTATGGCTCGGGCCTGAAAATAAAAGCAGTGATGCTCCTTATCAAGGTAAGGGAAAAACAGCGGATGCTTGTAGTAACGCAGGTTGCCCTTATCATTAAACAACCCCACGTACTGCAGAATTTCCATGCTGTAGTCAGCCTTTAGGCTCTTGTTTACCGCATCGTAATTCGTAATGGTCCGCAACAGCATGCGATCCCATACCGGCTTGAAAATTTTACGACGGGCAAGCCAGGCTGCAGCGGGAGTATTATCCACCGGAGAAAGCCGTTTCAAGAAAGACAGAATGACCTTACGTCGTTCGTCCTCGGGAATCAACTCCTTCGGCGGCTCAGGATGAACAACTTCTGGCGGGGGCTGAACAACCTTGTTTGCCGTTACCGAAGGCTTTGCGCCCGAAGTTACCACAGGCCTTTTCGCTCCCTCGGGAACAAGGAAAGGATACTGCATCATCAGCCAATCCAAGGCCTCGGTAAACGAGCAATCCTTTAAAAGCTGGACAAGGGAAATAACATCACCGCGAACATCGTCGCAAACCCAACAGCGAAAAGAGCCTCGTTCCTCAGATACGGAAACAGACGGAGTTCGATCCCCATGAACATGACGCTGAGGAAAGAAACAGCGGCACTTGCCACGGACGACATCAACGCCCAATGACTGGGCAACAGCCGTAATGGAAATAGCCGACTTAAATTGTTTAAGTTCCTCGTTAGTCATCTTAAGTAGAAAACATAAAAAACAAAACTATATTTGTGGCATGAATGTTATAGCAAACGAGCCCATGAGCGCCCACACTTCATTCAAGGTGGGTGGACCAGCCAAGTACTACGTAAAAGCGGAATCCATCGACGATGTGAAGGAAGCCATTGGCTTTGCTAAGGGCAAGGAACTTCCCTATTTCATTCTCGGCAACGGAACAAACCTACTGGTTTCGGACCAGGGCTACGACGGTGTCATTATCACCTTGGGAAAATTCTTTTCCGATACCCAGGACTTGGGTGACGGAAAACTGAAGGTGGGCGCAGGAGCATCTCTCGGAGGATTCGCCCGCAAGACCATCAAGATGGGACTAAACGGAATCCACAAGCTGGCTGGCGTCCCGGGAAGCCTAGGCGGCGCAATCTACATGAACGCAGGAGCCTACGGTCAAGAAATCTGTCAAACCTGCGTAGAGGTTGAGAGCCTTTGCGCCGACGGCAGCATTCGCGTAAGAAATGTTGCAGAATGCGGTTTTAGCTACCGTCACAGCCTTTTCCAGGAATTGAACGCAAAGCAAGGAACCTCAGAGATTATCTTGTCTGCAACATTCCAATTAACGACATCCGAAATTTCCGGCAAGGATAGTTACACACTGGAAACTGAAATGCAGGAATGCATGGCCAAGCGCAAGGCAAGCCAGCCGCTGAACATGCCCAACGCAGGTTCCACCTTCAAGCGTCTTGACGTTGGCGCAGAAGGAATGCCTCAGCAAATCGCCCCGGGCTATTACATTGAGCAATCCGGCCTGAAAGGGTATCGCATCGGTGGTGCAGAAGTCAGCACCCTTCACGCGAACTTCCTTGTAAACGCAGGGGGCGCTACCGCAAGCGATATCAAGAGCCTTAGCGAGTACGTACAAAAAACTGTAGCTGAAAGATTTGGTATTCAGCTACAGCGCGAAATTATTCTTCTCGGAAAATTCTAGGCCTATTCGTCTTCGTCATCCTTGACCGGAGCAATATCCGGCAAGGGATCAAACTTATTTAACAGCCTGCAAATTAGGGCGTAAACTGTTGCGCCTACAAGGCCGCCCACTGTATCAGCGACAAGATCCAGGGCACTGCTGTCACGACCTTCGACAAAGCTCTGGTGGAATTCATCCGTGCAGCCATAAGCCAGCGTAAGCACAACCACAATCAAGACTCGCAACCAGACTTTCTTGAGCCAGGTATTGCGAACCCACCAGAGGGAAATACATCCCGCCAAGGTGGCGTACTCGCAGCAATGTGCCAGCTTATCCCATACATGAGGAAAATCCTTCAGGTCTTCGCTGGTCATGGAAGAAATCTTGAAGATAATTGCCATGCAGAGCACAGCGGGAATCACACGGAAGAACGGATACTTTCTAAACAGGGATTCAAACATAGTGGATGAAGAGTGAAGAGTGAAATGTGAACAGCGAAAAGTTAAAAAATATTTTTTCTAGATTTTACTTTATGAAAGCAATTATCCTGAAAGCAACTCGTGAAAAGTCCGCCCTGCGTTTCCACCCCTGGATTTTCAGCGGTGCCATTGACGAAGTCACCGGCGATCCGCAGCTGGGCGACGTAGTAGAAGTTTATTCCTACCATAGCGATTTTCTAGGCCTTGCAGCCTACTCCCCCAAGTCCCAGATTCGAGGACGTTTCTGGACCTTCGGCGAAAAACAGAACATCGACCGCGATTTCTTCAGCGATGTTCTTGACAGGGCTATTGCCGCACGCAAGAGCCGCGGCTTTGACATCGCCGACAAGGAAAGTGCATTCCGCCTGATCAACGCCGAAAACGACGGCATTCCCGGCTGCATCATCGACAAGTACGCCGACATCTATTCCGTAGAAATTTTGGCTGCAGGCGCCGAAGTCAACCGCAAGATCATTTACGAACTGCTGGCAGAAAAAACTGGCTGCCGCGGTATCTACGAACGCTGCGACTCCGACGTCCGCAAGAAGGAAGGCCTTCCCCTGCGTACAGGCGTTGTGTACGGCGAAGTTCCCGACGAACCAGTCATTATCAACGAAAACGGGATTCTCTTCCCCATCGACGTGAAGAACGGACACAAGACCGGCTACTACCTGGATCAGCGTGACGCCCGCCGTCGCGTAGGCGAACTTGCCAAGGGCAAGAAGGTATTGAACTGCTTCTGCTATACCGGTGGATTCGGTCTTTACGCACTTCGCGGCGGTTGTGAAAAGGTTTACCAGGTGGACGTTTCCAAGGATGCCCTGAAGCTTGCCAAGGAAGGCATCATGCGCAACAAGCTTTCCACCGCACACGCCACCCACGTAGAAGCCGACGTATTCCAGTATCTGCGCAAGTGCCGCGACAAGGCGGAAACATTTGACTTTATCGTTCTTGACCCGCCCAAGTTTGTGGAAAGCAAGGACAACCTGCAGAAGGGTTGCCGCGGTTACAAGGACATCAACCTGCTGGCCATGAAACTGTTGGCCGAGGGCGGCATGCTGGCCACCTTCAGCTGTTCCGGCCTCATGGAAATGGACTTGTTCCAGAAGATCGTGGCCGATGCCGCCGCCGATGCCCATCGGCGCGTTCAAATCATTGAACGCTTCGGCCAGCCCGCAGACCATCCTGTGAACACAGCCTTCCCCGAGGGGCAATACCTGAAGGGACTGCTGGTCCAAGTTATCTAGTAGTCAAATTATAGCACAGAAAGGTCCGCAGATATTACATCTGCGGACCTTTTCATTTTAAAAGCCTGGCTTCTTACTTTACCTGACGCCCTTTCAAATTGAAGCGCCTCTTGCTGTCGCTACCTTGAGGGCCAAATTCCACATAGAGCATTCCATTCTTGCGGAACACCTTGCTACCATACGGAGCGAAATGTTCCTGCAGGTCGTAACGACGGGCAATGCCAAGAGCGGAATCCGCAGGAACCTTTGAGCTGTCTGCAGGAGTTTCCACAGAATCCTTCGGGGTTTCAGAAGGATCATCCTTCGGGTCTTCCTTAGGTTCTTCGGCCTTCAGGTCGCTAGGCTTCAGGACTCGCCACTTCTGGTGCCATTCCCAAGCTGTACTCCAATCCTGCACCACGCTGGCACCGTCTTCAGTAGCTCTCAGGTAATGTCCGCTATGAAGCATCTTCAAGCGATATTGATTTCCGGATTGATTTTCAAATACAACTTTCTGATGGTCCTTGCCGTTCCATTCGTACACTCCGGCAATTACGCCCGGATCCTTATTTTCGTTAGGAATTTCCAATGTAACGCCACCGAAGTCAACACGGAACGTGGTGGAAGAAACAGGTGTCATAATGGCAGTGGCAGCCGCATTCTTACAATCATCAAGGACAAGTTTCTTGTCGGCATTGACTTGCATGCACTTGCCGAAAGCTTCACTTTGGATTAGCACAGTGTCAGGTTTTGCAGGCTTAGCCTTCCACACACGGATCCAGTCTGCTTCAAAGTAGGCAGGCTTATCTGCAGTTACCTCGATGTCGTTACCTGCCCAGCCGCCGATGGCCAAGTTCACAATAATGTACTGGGCAGCCAGCTGCTTGATTTCGGTAGGACGGCTATAACTTGCGAACCTCTTGTCATCAAAGTAGAAGTTCAGATTAGTTTCATCCCATTCCACCGCATAGGTATGGAAATCTGCAGAACGATCTACATCATCGTCCTTATGGCCACCAAAGGATGCTTCGTGATCCCAGGCAGAACCGTGTTCATTGTACCAGCTAGGATTGGTATAGTGCAGATAATAATGATGCTGCTTTCGGGAAGCAGGAATTTCAAGAATATCAATTTCCGGAGGCCAGCCGTCCTGCAAGGTCCAGAATGCGGGCCAAGTACCCTTCTGCCAAGGAGCCTTGAAACGACCTTCAATATAGCCGTACTTGACTTCGAAATGTCCACGAGTATCAATGGCACCGCTAGTATAGTCAACGGGAATTTCCTTGCCGTCGAACTTGGCTGTAGCCGGAGCATCGGGATGTTTCTTGGCTTCGCCCTTCAACTTAAGGGTTCCATTGGACACGATGACATTGGCAGCATCGCAATAGGCGCGGTGATTATGAGTGTGTCCCCAGTTGTAAGTGGGGTTCCACTTTTTCAAGTCAAGGGAATTGCCGTCGAAGTTATCTTCGAAGACAAGGTCCCAGCCACTAAAATTTTTCGGAGGATCAGCCAAGGCGATTCCGCCAAAAGCCAAAAATGTGCCAACAACAGCACTTAACCCAAATTTTTTCATTCCAATCCCTTGCCTGCGGGAACCATCCACCAAACAACCCTCAGGCACCATAAATATAATGACATTCTCAAATCTTAAAATGATAAAAGATTTAAACAAACTAAAAAAGCCCCGTTTTAGCAGGATTTTTTAAATCCGCCTCAACGGGGTTTTAATCAAAGAGAGAAATTCTAGTGCTTTCTCTTGGGCAATTCCTTAGCGTGCTTTTCAAGCCACACAGCATCTTCCAATGCGCGCTCGGCTTCTGTTGCCCAGTCGGAATCCGGGAACTGCTGGACCACTTCACGGTAGCGGGTCACAGCACTGTGGAAGTCACGCATTTCTCGATAGATGTTGCCCATCTGAAGCATGGTGAAATAACGTTCTTCCGGGTTCTGCTCAGTTTCCAGCAAGTCCTTGTACATCTGCAAGGCAGACTCAAAGCTACCGGCACTAAACAGCAGGTTAGCATTGGCGATGGTGGGCTGAGATGTCGGACGGTCGGCAATGCTCGGTTCGTTTTCTACAGCAGGCTGTTCAGCAACGGCAGCAGTTTCAGCAGGCTTTGCTTCCACAGGCTTCTCGGCCTTAGCCTCAACAGCCTTTGTTTCAACCTTTGCATCGGTCTTGGCTTCGGCAGCCTTCGTCTCAGTTACAGCCTTGGATGCTTCTGCCTTGGCGGCCTTGATTTCAGCAATACGCTCTTCCGCGCTCTTGCGATACTTGGCTCCAGGTGCGGCCTTCTTCAAATAAGCATTCAAGAACTTCAGTTCCTGTTCAGTCTTGTTAGACTTCTGGGCAATCTTTGCAAGGAAGTAGTTGGCGTCGTTGCCTTCATCCTTGTATTCCAAGCCTTTCTTCAGGTTGAATTCGGCCTTGTCCATTTCACCCATTTCGTAGCGGGTCAATCCGGCGTAGTAGTATGCGCCAGCATGACCAGGCTGCTTACGAAGGACTTCTCTCCACAAGGGAGCAGCCTCACTGTACTTGCCCTGGGCAAACAAAGCCTTGCCCTTTTCAAAGGGATCCGCAGGAAGGGCAACATCCACCTTTGCGGGTTCAGCCTTAGCAGGTTCTGCTACAGGAGCGGCCTTCGGAGCTTCCGCGGGCTTGACCGGTTCAGCAACCTTTGCAGTTTCCACGGGCTTCGGAGTTTCAACCTTTGCCGGAGCAGGTTCTTCAACCTTGGGTGCAGGTGCGGCAGCCACAGGTGCAGGTTCCGCAGCAGGAGCCGGTGCGGGCTGCGGTTCTACAGCCTTGGTTTCGGCAGCCGGAGCTGCGGGAGCAGGAGCTGCCTGCACAGCGGCAACTTCCTCGACAGCAGCCGGATTATTCTTGGGATCCTTCTTGCGTTCTTCTTCGGCCTTGGCCTTCTGGCCCAATGCCTCATAAACCTTGGCGGCACCTTCATAGGCAGCGCTCATGGTGGGTTCAAACTTGTATGCCAAGCGATAGTTGGCAAGAGCACCACTGTAGTCCTTCATCTTCACACGGACTTCAGCAGCAGCAAAATAGGCACCAGCATTCTTGGGCTGTTCTGCCAAAATGGCGCGATATTCACCTAGAGCCATTTCGTAGTTTCCCTTTGCCTCGAAGATAGCCCCCTGTTCCATACGGGGATCTGCAGCAAAGGAAGATCCGATTAAAAGAGAAAGAGCAATTGCAGAAATTCGAATATTCATGCTCTTAATCTAGCAATTTTCAAAGCATGCAAGTCGTTGACAGTCAACAAGTTACACGATTTCGGCGATATGGTAGGTACCAAGTATTTTTCTATCGGCAATTTTCAAAGCAAACCAACAAAAAAGGCCGAAAAGGAACTTCCTCTCCGACCTAAAACGATTCTACTCAGGCAGTTTTACGCCTTCTTAAGGCCCTTTACCGCAGCGAAGGCTCCCAGGGCAACCAAGAGAACCAAAGCGACAAGGCTAACCTTCACGCTGTTATGGAAAGGTACGCTTCGGTATTCCATGCGAACTTCGGACTTTCCTGCCGGAATTTCCACTGCTCGAAGACTACCGAAAGCCTTCAGGACCTTGGATTCCTTTCCGTTCACATAGGCCTTCCAGTAAGGATGGTAGTTACCGGCAACCACCATGAAGCCAGGACGATCCGCTTCAACCGCAAACACCTGGGTATCCATCTTGGGGCAGTCAATAACCTTGGCGGAACCCTGAATCGGACCCTTGGCCGCTACGCTGCCCTTATAATCAGCTGACGGCATTTCAGATAAAATAACTTTTTCGCGATAGAAGAACTTGCCATCTTCATCGGCATATTTCGGAGCAGGAGTTTCGACCTTTGCAACAGAGGAATCAACTGCAGCACTATCGGACACTGCCTCTGCAACAGGTTCTTCCGTCTTTTCCTGACGAATGGCAGCCTCATTCTTCAAAGTATTTACTGCAGCTTCGTCATCCATTACCACAGCTTCGCCATAAATATAAGCTTCGCCCATGGCCGTAGGAATAGGCATGTAGGTAGTGCCCTGGCGGCTATCAAAGATAACAGCACCAATGTTCATCAAATCCAGGAACGGGTGAGCAGCAGCAGGTTCATTGATATTCATCAGGTAGTTGGCATCCTGCTGACCGCCACGGAACAAGCGGTAGCTAGCCAGTTCATTATCGTGAATGCCATCGGCATTTCTCAGATGGTACTGGGGGAAGATGTTTCCACTCAGGGCCTTGCTACGGGAAAGGGACAAAACTCGGGACTGGTTCAAAGAATCAGCCTTGAAGGGAGCCTTCACCGCTGCAACTACAGCATTGTTTGGCTGCAGATATTCAGACGCAGCCACATTCTGGACAAAGGCGCCATTGATAACAAACAGTTCAACACCGGCAACAGCGGCAAGGACAGCAGCCTTGGCAGCCACACCAGCCTTCCATTTGAAAACAGCCCAGGTGGCAGCAATAATTACAAGAATCAGGACAAAGCCGGGAATAACCTTTCCGGCAGTAGCTGTCATCACCAGTTCGTTAAGAGGCTTGAAGTAAGGAGCGGTAATGGGATTTTCCATCAACTTCTGACCGCTCATGAGCATCACACCCAGGAATGCAAAGCCCAGGAATACACAGGCCTGCAGGGCGCGGTGAGTTCCCGGAAGACCAGCCTTGAAGGCATCAACAAGATTCACCACGTTGAGCTTCTTCTTCTGATCGTCTACACTCATGACACCCAGGCAGAGAACCCCATAGGCAATCATCACCACCAGCCCGACAGGGCCGATGAAGGTTGTCCAGGCAAAGCGGGCGACAACGGCAAGAACCAGGAGAACGCCATACATTGCGGTACCATGCATCAAGGCACGACGGTCATCTTCGGCAGTACGAATTTGCAAATCCGTTCCAGAGGCTTCTTCTCCGCTAGATGATTCTGCAGTCAGGGCCTTCAATACGGGGCCTGCCATCATGACCAGCAGCAGAGGCAGCCAGAACAGCGCCATACCCGGAGCGCGGAAATTCTTTACGCCCGGGAGAACATTGTACCAGAGCTTGAACAGCGGAGAATGGTCTCCCATGCCGTAACTCAGAGCAACAACTGCGCCAAGGCCCCAGAATGCGGCATAACGACGCTTGCCCGGCAAGAACAGGCAAAGGAAACCAAGGAAGGTAAGCAATGCACCCGCATTATTGTGGTCCAGCTTAAAGTAGTTATGACCCCAGTAGAAGGGAGAACCACCACCCGATGCCATGCTGCGGTATTCTTCCATGGTCACGTTCACAAAGGAACTGCCTTCCAGGTCACCAGTCTTTTCGTTCTGTTCATAGACATCAACACCTACGAAGCCCGGCAAAAGAATCTGGGCCATTTCCTCCTGATGCAAAGACCAGCTCACAGCATGGCCATAGTTGGTATGGCTATCGTCGCCGCGGACAGACTGCGTGGTCGTGTAAAGGTAGGACGGAAGAATCTGGAAGCAGGACAGGGCAAGGCCAAAGGCAAGGCCGATTGCAGCAAGGCCAATACGCTTGCCGCGAGTCTTCATTCCATCGCAGTTAAAGGCAATCTCGTAAAGCGTGTAAAGACCAGCACCCCACAGGAACAAGTAAGTAAGCTGCAGATGGGAGCCAAGGATCATCCAGGCAACCGTCAGGGCGAGAACAATCATGTAGGGAATGCTACCGGAGCGCACCACCTTACGAATCGCAAGCAGGGAAAGCGGAGCTATGGCAAAGACCATCATCTTGCCGTCGTGACCGCCATAGATATAGGTAAAGAATTCCGGAGAAAGAGAGTAGAGCACGCCAAGCAGAACGCCCCACCACTTATTGCCGGTCAAGTGCCACCCTAAGGCAAAGGCGCTCATGAAGGCGACCCACAGGGTCAATATGAACTTGAAGCCCACAGCTCGGGCCGGATCCATCAGGAACTGCACCCATACCAAGGGATGATAGGCATCGGCAAAGAGAGCGTCAATGGTAGGAACACCACCCAGGCGGCTATCGTCCCATTCGGTCAGCACCACATCGAAGGTTCGCAGGATTCGGCTACCGATACCGTTAAGCTGGTCACTATTCAGCATCAGCTTGGTTGCATCAAAGGCGAAATCGCGGAAGACAACCAGCAAGATCGCAAAGAAGAGGGCCGACAAGGCCACAAAGAAGACGGGTTTCTTTTCTAGAAATTTCATACAGCCTAATTTAGAAATGAAAAAAGAGAGTTACCGCGTAAAAAAAGAAAACCCCGCCAAAATAGAACGGCGGGGATTCTTGATAAAGTCGAAAATCGAGTATTAGTCAACAGTATTTTCGTCTGTAATGGTGTTCTTCATGAGGCAGAACACACCAAAAGCAGAAATTACACAGGCAGCAATGATTGCGGCATACTTGATAACTTTGGCCATTTTAAGCTCCTTCGATTAAATTTTATTACTTACAGCTCTAAAATATTTGTTTTTTGATAAAAAATCAAGGGTATGTACAAATAATTTGTGCTTACCCGGCCAGAATTCCGCAAAGAAACCGCATAAATTTTTAGCTTAACCCTATATGGCAATGGTTCAGACTATAACGGCACCAAGAATAGGCGTCCTCCCCTTCTGGGGACTGCTGGCGTTTTTTGTCTGGACATCCCAGGCTTTCGGGCAAAGTCTGGATTTCGAGAGAAACGACAAAACAACCTACGTTCTCAATACCGCAAACGACATTTCACTCACTTTCACGGCCTTGCTGACTAGCGGAATCGGAACCTTCCTTTACTACCAGATGCAAGTCCCACCCGAGAGCAAGATTCCAGCCAAGGACGACCTGCTTCCCTGGGACAGGAAGTTCGCTGGACGATATAGTGAAACCGCAGACCTGATGAGTGACATCGGTACCGTTCTTGCGGTCACCCCCCTCGCCATCGGGGGTATCGCCCTAAAAACAGGGCGTTCCACCACCGAAGAATTCGGCATTTTCAGCCTCATGCTAGTCCAATCCATATTATTCCAAAATGGAATAAATCTAGCCTTCAGATCCATGGAACTGTGGCCCAGACCCTACATCTATGCAGAGGGCGGAGAAGGCAAAAAGAAGGCCGAAAAAGCCAAGGCCGAGGCCTACGGAAGCTTCTTTTCTGGGCACACATCTGCGGCATTTACCATTGCGGTTTTCACCACCGAATGGTACAGCGAAACCTTCCGAAACCCAGTAAACACAAGGGTTGTACGCGCATTGGCTTTTTCTTTGGCAGGGGTTGAAGGAGCCCTTAGAATCGCCGCAGGAAAGCACTACCCCTCCGACGTTATCGTAGGTGCCCTGGTGGGAACAGGAGTCAGCTACGGCATCCTGGAGATGCATAAAAAAGAAAACCAGAAATACTGTCTTTGGGTCGTTCCCGGAGCTGCAGGAACCACGATCTGGTTCTGAAAACAAATTGTAACATAACATTCAATCCTACCCAGTATATATTCATAGCATGGAAGCGCAGGACAACGTAGAATTGTCCACAAAGGTGCGCCTAAAGGTTTATAAGGTAGGCTGTTATGCAGGGTAAGAAAATCAACAACATCGTCCGTCTTTCCGGTCGTCTCATGACCGCACTCGTGGTTTCCGCAATGTTCGCAGGAACCTCCTTTGCCGCAGGTCCCATGGGCGGCATGAAGGCAAACAAGATGGTCTCCCCCACAAAAGCCAAAAGCCACCTGGTAAAGCAGAAAAATATTTCCATCGACAAGTCCGAAGCTCTCAGCGAAGAAGAACTGTTCAAAAAGGCTCTTCAGAGCAAGAACATCTCTCTCGACGGCAAGACCCTTACCGACAAGCGCGATGGCAAGAAGTACAGTGTTGAAATCCGTGGCGACAAGGCCTGGATGAAGAACAACCTGGCATTCAGCCTTTCCTCCCCCCGCCAGTGCCTTATGGAAGACGAAGGCAACTGCAAGAAGTTCGGTCGTTTCTACAGCCACAACGAAGCCAAGATGGCCTGCCCTGCCGGCTGGCATCTGCCTAACGATGGCGAATGGCGCGATTACCAGAAGGACCAGTCCAAGCTGGATTGGAAGAACCTGGGTCAGGGCGGATGCAAGAGCTGGGACGGCTACTGTGAAAGTTCCTCCACCGGCCATTACTGGTCCGAATCCTCCGTTCAGGCAAACACCGGACGTTCCTGGGAATTCCGTAGCGTCGCCCACAGCATCAACCGTACCGACGAAAGCGTCAGCAAGGGCCTGTATGTCCGCTGTGTAGCAGACCTTAAGTAATTCCTTCCATCGATTTAACTATTAAAAAAGACCTCGTCCGCGCCGACGAGGTCTTTTTGATTTCCGACTTTCTAAAGCAAGCGTTTCTGCTACTTCTTCAAGCCGCCAACAACGAACTTGACCGCAGCCTTGGGAAGAGCCGCAGCATCAACTGCCACAGACTTACCCAGAACCTTATGGTCACGCTGCAAGGCATTTACCATGTCGTTAATGCAGTAAATGTCGTAGTTCACAACTTCGCCATAGTCTTCGAAATAGAACTTCTCGTCTGCATCCTTGTCAACACTGAATTCGTCAAAAGCAGCCTGGCAATCCTTTTCATTGTAGGCGTAACGAAGGTTGAAGGTTATGTCGCAAGAATTTTTCTTGTACTTAAGGACAATCTTGCCGCCGGAGGTTGTGAAATTCGAAAGCTTAATGGATACATTTCCCTCGAACATGGAAAGTTCATCGCAATCAGGGGCGCGGAAATCGTCAACCATCTTTTCTTCGTCAAGATCATCCGGATCTGCCAGGAACTTGCTGTAGAAATTGGCGAGCGCCTCGTCGGCGCCTTCCATGGCTTCATTTCCATCCATAAGCTGGGCATAATAGGATTTTGCAAAGCAATTTCCGTCGTACTGCAAAACAAACTTGATCATACTCTTGTCCAGAGTCTGGGCAAAGCGGATGCTGTTCTTGCTGTCGTCGGGATCTACAAAGGAACCCTTGGGGAACTTCTTTCCATCATAGGAATAGGTTTCGCAGTCCTTGCCTTTCTTGTCGCAGAAGTAAGTCTTTCCGCTCTTCTGATAAACCTTGCTTGAATCTCCGTCTTCAGATTCCTTTTTCCAGACGAGGTCTTTCAGGGAACTCTGTTTGCAAACCGGAGCCTTAACCACCAGCATGGAATCTTTGGTGCTGTAAGTGTAATTCGCCTTGTCCAGCACAATTTCAAAGGAATCGCTCATGGAGATGGAGTCAGAGCTGCTATCGCTTCCACAACCGACCAAAGCAAGGCCTGCGCCAAGCAATCCTGCACATGCAAAATTCATCTTTTTCATATAAAGCCCTTTTCCTTATTTACAAAACATAATAGAAAAATTGTTCTGACATCAATGTTCATGATGTTGTTCGTGGCCGTGTTCATGGTGATGTCCGTGATGTTCACAGCATCCGCCATGGGAATGATCATGGCTGCCCAGCACGCGGTGAGGAATACCATGGGCAATCAAGTCCACATCGCATCCATAAGTATCCGTAATCATCTGCTGGGTAAGTCCGGAACCCTCGTGATAGTGTACACTACGATTGACGCAGACCACACTCTTTACCTTATGGGAGAGCGCCATCAAATCGTGCGTAACGATAATGATAGTCATGGTCTTGCTGAATTCTTCCAGCAGGTTGTAAAGGTTTTCCTGGCCGGCGGCGTCAATGTTGTTGCTAGGTTCATCCAGGAACAGGATACGCGGGTTACATACCAGGGAGCGGGCGATAAGAACCCGCTGACGTTCGCCGCCGCTAAGCTCGCCCATACGGCGGTTAAGGAAACCGTCCAAATGAACCTTGGAAAGAGCGGCGGCGACTTCGGGGGAATTCACCTTCAGACCAATTTTCCCGAGGGCAACGCACTCCCCCACGGTAATGGGGAATTCCAGATTGCGACTGGTGTTCTGAGGAACGTAGCCCACTGCGATTTTCTTGGTGGGAACTTTCTCACCGAAAAGTTTTACAACCCCTTCAGACGGAGTAAGAAGCCCAACAATCAATTTCATGAGGGTTGACTTACCGCCGCCATTCGGACCAATGATTGCAACAAAGTCATTTTCCTCGATTTCAAGATTTACCTTGTCGAGGATTTTGGAATTGCCATAGGCAAAGGACAGGTCGTTGACTTCAATTGCATTCATAAGCATCCTATTGGCCAATGGATTTTAGCAGGGTACGAATATTTCCTTCGTAATCGTAGGACAAGGGATCCGTATCCAGAATCTTGGCATTCAATTCCTTAGTAATCGTTGCTGCAGCCCGTTTACTGAACTGGGGCTGGACAAAAATGATATGGACATTGTGGGCTTTTCCCGTCTTGACAAGGTTTGCCAAGTCACGAGGCTTCGGTTCCTTGCCAGCCACTTCCACGGTAAGCTGTTTCAAGCCGTAATCCCGGGCAAAGTAGCCGTATGCCGGGTGAAAGACAATAAAGGAACGTCCGTCCGCAGGAAGTTTCTCAATGGACCTACGGAGATCCTCATCTAGTTTCTTCAGGCGAGCAATCAACGCATCTGCTCGTTTGCGATAAATATCCTTGTGGGCTGCATCCAAATCCATAAGCGCCACACAGACATTTTCTGCAATCTGCATCATCTGGACAGGAGATGTCCACAGGTGAGGATCCATCTCTTCCTCGTCCCCGTCATGATGATCCTCGTGGTGTTCCACCCCTTCGTGATGATGGTGTTCATCATCTTCCATCCAGACAATACCCTTGGAAAGAGACACCACATTCACATTCTTGTTCACGCCCTTGAAACGAGGCAACCAAGCTGCATCCATGCCGGAGCCATCACTAAAATAGACCGTAGCCCTAGCAAATTCCTTAAGGGACGCAGGCTTTGGTTCAAAGGTATGGGGATCTGCACCGGGAGGAAGCATTGTCACAACCTGAACCTCTCCACCTCCGATTTCCTTCACCACGTTGGAGTATGGTTGCAGGGAAACTGCAACCGTCAAGTTGGCGGCAAAAGCAGGTATTGCAAGGATACAAAGCAGAAGATGAAATGCGAATTTCATAATTCGTAATTCGTAATTCATAAATACTTAAACGCGTCCCTCGAAGAATCCATCAAAATCGATGTCACTAACCATGTCCACTACGATTTCGGGTTTCACATCCAGCTTTTCCAGATCAGCCATCTTGGTTTCACCACAGAGGGGCAGCACAAATCGGCAACCGCTACGCTTTGCCAGTTCAAAGTCTGTATAAAGACGGTCGCCAACAAACAGGATTTCCTCAGGTTCGTACTTTTTCAAAAGTTCCGAGAGCATGGCTGGATTCGGCTTTCCGAAACTCCGTTCCGGTTCCACGCCATAGGCCGTCTTCAGCAAGGCCATAAAGCTGCCGATATCCGGCACAGGGCCGTTAGCATCGGGGCACACAAAGTCCGTATGGGTTACCCAGAAGGGAATCTTGCGCTGAACACGGAAAGAAAGTTCACAAAGTTCACGATAGTCAAAGCTGTTATGATAAGCAATGAGGACCAGTTCCGTATCGGCTACGCTGGGGCGAAGATTCAGACTAGGATCCTGGGCAGCGAACCATTCCGTCACTTCGGGATTTGCAAAGAAGAAAACATTCTTAATGCCTTCCTCGTGAATGGCATTAAGAGAAAGATACAGGGCCGAAATAATGGCATCGTCCCGAAGAGGTAGACCCATAACCTTAAGACGATTCTCGTAGAACACAGGAGACTTGCTGGTATTGTTGCTCAAGTAGTAGACAGGCACATGCTTTGCCACGTTGTTTACCGTCTTTACCGCCTTGGGGTAAGGACGTCCACTCAAGTACAAAGTACCATCCAAATCGAATACAACAGCTTTTACCGGTTTACGAGTCATGACACAAATTTACAAAAATGAAAGATGAAGAATGAAAGATGAAGAATGAAGGGTAAAAATTTTCCCCTAGACCCTAGACCCTAGACCCTGATCCCTTTTCAGCATTTCTATCTTGCGGTCTATGAAGACACCTGATAGTCGTTTCTACTGCCCGCAAATCACTCAGGGCACCATTACCCTGGACGAAAACGAAAGCACCCACGCCGTCCGCGTGTGCCGCGCAGCCGTTGGCGACGTGCTGCAACTTTCCGATGGACTGGGGCACTATGCCGATGGTATCATTACAAAGGCCGACGCAAGAGCCTGCGAGGTACAGGTCGACGTGGTCGAGGAAGCATCCGGCGATAAGCCCAAGGTATCCCTGGCCATCGCCTGCCTTAAGGATGACGCCCTGGAAGAAGTTGTTTTCCACGCGGCTCAGACAGAAATAGACCGAATCATATTCCTCCGTACGGACTACTCCCAGGAGCCCAAGAACTCCGACCTGAAAAAGACCGTTCGCCGAGCCGAGCTAAAGGCGCTAGTTAGCCTGAAGCAGTCAAAGAAACCCTGGTTGACCCAGATTGAAGGGCCCGTGGAGTTCAAGGAATGGCTGAAAGAATATGAAGGAGACCTGATCCTGTGCGACATGGACGGAGGCAAGGCTCCAAATGTAGATTCACTCCAGGCTCCAACGACGCTGCTCGTCGGCCCAGAGGGAGGTTTTTCTCCAGCAGAAATCCAATCCGTCAAGGATTTTAAGGGTGGTAAAGTCCATCTAATGCAGCTGGGCAAGACCCGCCTTAGGGCAAGAACCGCAGCTATTATCGCTTTAGGCAAAATTATCTGCTAATTCAAAAAAAATTGGCTCTTCATCAACATGTGTGGGTGGCTTCGCCACCCTTTTTTGTTGACTTTC
>JAKSIF010000044.1 GCA_024398965.1 Fibrobacter sp.
ATAGTGCGGCCAAGTACGGCATCCTTAAGGAAATGTTCGGTGTCCGTAACCTGAGTTACGCCAACGCCCTTTTGCAGATCTTTGGCCTGGCCGGCATGATTTGCGCTTCCTGGCTTGTTATTGTAGGTGTGAACCTTATTGACCTTGATGCTCTGCAATCCTATGCCGCAGTTCACCGCATTACTTCCCATTCCGTGGTGATTCCCTGGCTCTTGACTGGCGTTAGCGTTCTTGGCACAGTGGCAAGCTTCCTGATTCCCAAGGTAAAGTACGAAAACAAGAACAGCAATATGTCCAAGGTAAAGAAACACCTGAGCCTGGGCTGGCGTGTGCCCACCCTTCGTGGATCCATTATTGCCCTTGCCATGTTCTGGTCCTTTGCCCAGGTGTTTGTTCTTGTGTTCCAGGATGTGTCCGGCTCCAATGTGATCAACATGTTCCAGGACTACATGATGTTTGCCGTCCTTGGCCTTATGGTGGGTTCCATCTTTGCTGCCAGCCGTTCCAAGGACTTTATTGAGACTGGCTTTATTCCCATGGGCATGATCGGCCTTTCTGTATGTATGCTGCTGTTGCCCTTTATGACTCATCCGGCTGCACTCGTTATTCTGTACAGCCTCACTGGTTTCTTTGGCGGCATGTACCTGGTGCCGGTGAACGCCCTTTTGCAGTACAATACCCGCCCCAACAACTCCGGTTCTGTTCTTGCCTTTGCCAACATGATCCAGGCCCTGGTTCTTATCTTGTTCCTGTTCGCCTATACAGCAATGCTTATGTATACCGGGCTGAACCATAGGTTCTACTTCCTGATTATTGCGGCTATTTCTTTGCTTGTCTTTGTGTGGACCATTTCCAATCTTCCCCAGGCATTGGTCCGTTCCGTGTTGCGCGTGGCGTTCTCCCGCTACCGTATCCGCGTTGTAGGCGTGCAGAACATTCCTAACGAAGGCCCCGTACTTTTGGTTGGTAACCACCATAGCTTTATCGACTGGGCCATGATCCAGATGGCTTCTCCCAGACCGCTCTGCATTGCAAGCAACAAGGACCACTTTGACCGTTGGTACCTTCGTGCTATCCTTAAGCGCCTGGGCATGATCCGTATCGACAGCAGCAATCCGAAGCCCGCCATGGACAAGATCCATGAGGCTCTGCAGGCAGGAAAGGCCGTGGTGATTTTCCCCACGGGCGAAGTTTCCAAGTCTCCTCACGTGGAACCCTTCAGCATCGACTATTCCTCCGCTGTGGAGGGCACCGACGCTTCCGTGATACCGTTCTATATCCAGGGGCTCTGGGGTTCCAACTTCAGCTACAGCGGTTCTGACATGTATGCTTCCGCAGCAGACCGCACTGTCGTGGTGGCCTTTGGCGAATCCATTCCTGCCGATACGGACCCCGATGACGTACGCCACATTGTCCGTAAGATTTCCATTGAGGCCTGGGCCTACGCCACCAACTTCTACAAGCCTATTGCCGAAACTTGGCTCCGTACCTGCAAGAAGTACGTAAAGAACGGCCCTGCCATCTATAGCCCCGAAGGTGCTCACTTCTCCGGCTTCAAGCTGATTGGTGCTGTCATGGGTTTCCGCGGTCTTCTGAAGAAGATTCTTGCAAAGAACGAGACCAACGTAGGTATCATGCTTCCGCCGAGCCCTGCAGGCGTAATCGTGAACCTTGCCCTTTGGACCTTGGGTAAGACCAACGTGAACCTGAACTACACCTCTTCCGTAGATAACGTAAAGTACTGCTGTGAACGTGCAGAAGTTTCTACGGTTATTACCAGCCGCATGTTCGTACAGAAGCTGAAGGGTAGGGGTGCCGACTATAGCCAGGTTGCCTCTGACAAGGTTCGTGTGCTGTATGCGGAAGACCTGATGAAACAAATTCCCAAGGCAAAGATTGCAGCCCATCTTATCTTCTGCGCCATTATGCCTACCTGGGTTGTGAACTTCCTTTACTTCAAGCGTACCAAGCTGGACAGCAATGCGGTTATCGTATTCAGCTCCGGTTCTGAAGGTACTCCCAAGGGCATTGAGCTTACCCATCGCAACATGATCGGTAACATGCACCAGCTGGCCTGTATCCTGAACATCAGCCGTGGCGACGTGATGCTTTCTGAACTGCCGCTGTTCCATAGCTTTGGCCTTACGGTGACCACCCTCTTGAACCTGGTGGAAGGTTGCCCCATTGTGGCGGTTGCTGACCCCACCGACGTAAAGACCATGGCCCGCGTCTGTGCGGAATTCCATGTGACCTGCCTGGTGGCAACGCCTACCTTCCTCCGCGCCTTTACTGTAAGCCGTTACGTACACCCCTTGGTATTCAAGTCTGTGCGCCTGATTATCGCCGGCGCCGAAGCGCTCCGCCCGGAACTGACCACGGCATTCCGCATGAAGTTCGGTAAGGAAATCTTCGAAGGCTACGGCTGTACCGAAACTGCTCCGGTGGCTTCCGTGAACAGCGAAAACACCTTGATGAACGACTATACCACCATGCTGGTGAACAACAAGCCCGGCACCGTGGGCATGGCACTGCCCGGCACCCAGTTCCTGATTGCAGACCCCGATACCAACGAGCCTTTGCCCGTGGGCGAGGCCGGCATGATTCTCATTGGCGGCTGTCAGGTGATGAAGGGTTACCTGAAGGACCCGGACCGTACCGACAGCGTTATCGTGAAGATCGACGGCATTCGCTACTACAAGACCGGCGACAAGGGCAAGCTGGATAGCGACGGCTTCCTTACCATTGTGGACCGCTACAGCCGCTTTGCAAAGTTGGGTGGCGAAATGGTTAGCCTGGGTGCCGTTGAAAAGAAGATCCAGGATACTCCGGTCCTCGAAGGCTGCGATTACCTGGTGACCACCGTTCCCGATTCCGCAAAGGGCGAAAGGATTGTTCTTTTGTACCAAAGCGAAAAGGAACCTGCCCAGGTTCTTTCTGAACTCCGTGCCGCAGACTTCCCGCCCATTATGCTGCCCTCTCTTGCATTCAAGGTGGAGAAGGTGCCTAAGCTTGGCTCCGGCAAGGCTGACTTTACCACCGCCAAGAAGGTGGCCAAGGAACTTGTGGAATCTCGTAAGGGTTAATTCAAAAGCGGGTGATTATGAACAAACTTGGCTTGACTCCGATTAGAACGGTCCGCACCATCGCCTCGGTGGTAGCCCTCATGGGCATGGTATTGCTGGCTATCCAGCGGGTGCTTACGGCGGTGCTGGGAATGGCTCAGGATGCAGTCAAGCTGGGGCTTGCCCGCTATAACAACTTTACGGGGCGCTTTGCCGCACAGAACTTCCCGGAAGACAAGAAACTGCTTGGCCTCTTGAAGGAAGTGCAGGGAATCTTGCCTCAGGCGGATACCGCGCTGACTGTTTTGCTGGTGGTTTCCATCGTGCTGTTGGTTGTTGCCCTCGTGGGGCTTGCATTACCGCGCCAGTCTGCCCACGTGCTGGTGGCTGTACGTATTCTCAAGTGGCAGCCCGAAGTTTCGGAAGACACTCCCGAGGTCGAGGGAACGAACCTTCGTGAAGCCTTGACCAAGGTAGGGGAGGTGCCCCTGAAGAAGCTTGCGATTCCTGCAGCCATCGTGATTGTGATTTCACTTGTAATCTGGATGTTGACCGGTGTAGCCTCCAAGGTGGAGCAGGGCAACAAGGGCGACGAACTTGCCGGCATGCAGGCCAAGGCCCTGGAGTATATCCAGGCACAGCGTTCCTATTTTGCAAAGACCAAGAAAATCGGAAGTGCCCGAGCCTTGCAGTTGCCCGACTCCAGCTCTACGGACATGTTTGACTACAAGATTTCTGCCACAAGATTCCTGGCAACGAGCAAGACCGAAATTGACGGCTGCCCTGCAGGAAGTAAATGGCAGGTGTCCGCCAGCACCAAGGGCATATTCTCGGTGGAACTTTCCCTGTACAGGGGAACACCCAAGGATACTAGCTGCGTCAAGCTTACTCCGGACTACAAGATGCTTGGCCGCGAAAAACCCGCCAAGTAATTTTTGGGCAAGACCTTTATTTAATAAAGCAGGCTAAAAGGCCTGCTTTTTTGCACGTATTTACACATAATTCGACTTTGAAATTTGGTGAAAAGACCTGATACGTGTTTTTTAGGGTATATTTATCTTTGAACAACTTTGTTGTAATTGGAGTGTATATGGGTTGTTTTAAGAATCTTTTGACCGTGGCAGGGATGGTTGGATTGGCTGCGGTTTCTTCCCAGGCTGTAACCTGGAAACCTGTCTGTGTATCGGCTGGCCACACGCTTTTGGCTAATTCCGAACATTTTGAAATTTGCAAGAAGGCTAAGCACGACGATGGAACAGCCAACAACGCAACGTTGGATGCGACTACTGCCCAGAACGCCCTGAAGACCTTGGAAAATATCTTTTCGGTCTATCACGATTCCATGGAATGGATGTACCCGCAACCTACCAATGCCAATGAAAAGTTGAAGAGCGTTGCCTATCTTTTTGAAGATTCCAAGATGAGCGCCCTTTATGGCGGTGCTAATACTGATGCCTGCGTCAAGAATGCAGCAGGGAAGGATGAATGCTCTCCGGGCCTGTGGCTTGGTTCCGGTGCATTCAAGGATTTGTGGGGTCTGGCCCACGAATACGCCCACGGCTTGCAGAGTGTAGCGGGCTGGATGGGCACCAACGCCTATGCCGGCTGGATCTGCGAATCCCACGCCAACTGGATGGCTCATCAGGTGAACCCCACCGATGCCCATTACTGTTCCGAGGCGCTGATCAATTTCCCGTACCTGTATTACGGCTCTACCCGTGACCGCTATTGCAACTGGCAGTTCATGGAACACCTTAAGGAAGAATTCGGTGGCGGCTGGAAGGGCGTTAAGGCCGTGAATCGCATGTGGATGAACAAGATCAACGATGGGGAAAATGGTTATGACACCCAGACTCCTTTTGACGCCATGATCGGAGCCTACGACTGGAAGTATACCGACCTTACAGAACAGCTGGGCAAATTCGCCATGAAGAACGCTACCCTGGAATACCAGGGCGCAAAGAAGGCTCTTTACAAGAAGACCTGGGGCGACTACGAGTTTGCTACCCGCAGAGCTACTGGCTATGGCGATATTTACCGTAGGCACGGCCGCGTGACCATGCTAAATAAGATTGATAGTTCCTATCAAGTTCCCAGCTACTGGGCGCCGCAGCGCTTTGGCTACAACCTGGTTCGCCTCTATCCCGATTCTGTAGGTAAGGTTACGGTGAAGTTCCGCGGTATTGTTCAGGAATCCAAGGCCGCTGCCTACGGCTGCAAGGGCAACGAATCCTACTGGGCTTACGAAGGCGGCAAGTGGGTGTCCAAGACCCGCTGCAATCTTTCGCCGGATGTAATGCCCGATCCGGGCTCCAGCTGGACTGTTGGGCTGGTGGCCGAAGGTGCCGACGGCACGCCCCGCTATAGCGAAATGAAGTCCGGTACCGCCTTCAATCTGGAAATTGAAACGAAGGCTAACGACAAGGCCTTGTGGCTTACGGTAACGGCCACACCGAAGGATCTTTACGCCATTACCTGGGACCAGTTCTACTATACCATCTACCGCTATCCGTACATGATCCGTATGGAAAACGGCAAGCCCGAGGGCTATGAGCCGGGGGCATGGAAACCCGCTGGCTATAAGGCCGGCAGTGGCGATTCCGAGGGCACGGCAACCGGCTTCAAGCGCCACGAAAACGGCGGCGGCTGGATTAGCACCAAGGCCAATGTGGCTGCAACTGTTTACGTAGGACCCGACGCTGTGGTAAACGGCGGCACCATCAGCGGAAATGCCCGCATCGAAGACTTTGCCGTAGTGAACGGCGGAACCATCAGTGGTAAGGCGGTTGTCCGCGGTCGCGCTCTGGTGACTGCAGGCACCATGGGCGACAACGCCGTGCTGGAAGACGACGCCTGGCTTGTAAGCGGTAGCATTACCGGCAACGCCAAGGTGGGCGCGCTTTCTATTATCGTGAATACAACCGTTACCGACGACGCCCAAGTGCAGGGCGTAATGTGGGCGGTTTCTGGCAAGAAACTGAGCGGTACCGCACAGCTCCGCGGCGACCTGGAAAACAACTTCAGCCAGCAGCTGACCAAGGGCGTTTTCTACGGCATGGTAGACGACGGCATGCTTAATGACGCTACCTACGGCGCTAATTTTGCGGAAGCCCCCAAAGAAGCAACCGCAGATTTTAGCGCAGCCAAGTGGTATGCCATCGACGAAGACAAGGTGGACGTGCCGGAAACGCCCGACGAACCCGGCGACGTTACAGAACCCGGCGACGAAACAGACCCCGGCGACGATACAAAGCCCGGCGAAAACGAAAATCCCTCAGGCTTTGCAAACCAGGTTCGTCCGGCTGCTCCTGCGGCCCTCAATAGGGCCAAGTACGACATCAAGGGCCGCACGCAGAACCTGAACTCCACCCGCAGCCGTCGCAACAAGTTCTACAAGCTATTCTAAAAATCAAACCCCTTTAAAAACAAAATAGAGCCCGGTGCTGTACCGGACTCTTTTTTAATTCGCTTTTGCCTAGTGCTTTAGGTAAGCCGCAAAACTACTTGCACTTAAAGCCCTGCAGTTCCAGGCCCGCCTTCATTTCGGCGTAGGTGGACTTGCGCTGCATATTCATAGCCTTGATGAAGGGGCTTTCGTTTGCAGTGTGCAGCCTGAAACCGGTCATGGTTTCTTCTACAGTTCCCTTGCCGCTCTGGATGAACATCTGCTTCAGCTGTGCGCGGCGGCCTTCCAATTCCGGAGTCACGAACACATCGGTAACCAGGTCCACGTTGTCGATATGATCGTCGGTAATCACGAGGTTCATGGTCACGTGATTCTTGATACCGCCGAACTGACCGTCGGTGGAGCAGGAAAGCTTTTGGGTGCCAGCCTTTTTCTTAGATGCAGCCTTTGCGGGCTTTGCAGGCTGGGCCTTGGGAGTGTACTGGAGAGCGGCAAGCAAATCTTCTTCGCTGGCGGCGCCCTGAATGCGGTTCACAATGCGGCCATCCTTAATCAAGAAGAAAGTGGGGAAGGCCTGGATGGGCAAGGTATTCTTGATCTTCTGAACGTTGGGTTCGTCAAAGCCTACGGATGCCACCTTCACGTCGGGATACTTCTTTGCGATATCGATAAGGGTGGGAATCATGATAAGGCACGGCGGGCAGCTGGAAGAGAACACATCCAGAATGGTGGGCCTGTCGGTGTTCATGATTTCCTTTTCGAAGTTGCTGTCGTCTACGCGGACAATCTTGATTACTTCATCCTGGGCGGCCTTTGCAGCCTTTGCCGGAGCGGCAACAACACTTGAGAAAGCACCCATGGCGGCAACCATAGCTACCGCACCAATTACAGACTTGAACTTAAAAAACTTCATAAAAAATCCTTTGCCTAACGCAACGCAGTATAGAAATATTTTACGTCATAGGCTAGGGCTATAGTGAACGCTGCTCGAGACGAAAACGAAAAATTGCGACGCACAAAAAAAGCCCGCGGGCATAAACCCACGGGACATTTTAGTTTAAAGCGGAAAGTTTAAAGCCTAAAGATCCTTTGACCTTTATCCTTTAACCTTTACACTGATTATCCTTCAACCTTCGGAAGCTGAGCAAGGCTCTTAGCCAGGTCTTCGTCGGTAGGAATGTAGTCGTTCATTTCACCGTCGTTGAACTTCTGGTAAGCAACCATGTCGAAGTAGCCGGTACCAGTCAGGCCGAACAGAATGTTCTTGGCTTCGCCGGTTTCCTTGCACTTGAGGGCTTCGTCGATAGTAGCGCGGATAGCGTGGCTGGATTCCGGAGCCGGCAAGATACCTTCGGTCTGAGCGAAGAGGCGTGCAGCTTCGAACACCTTGGTCTGTTCCACGGAAGCAGCGCGCATGTAGCCCTGATCGTAGAGTTCAGAAAGGATGGAGCTCATGCCGTGGTAACGCAGGCCACCAGCGTGGTTTGCAGACGGAATAAAGCCGGAGCCCAAAGTGTACATCTTGGCCAGCGGGCAAACCTTGCCAGTATCGCAGAAGTCGTAAGCGTACTTACCGCGAGTAAGGCTGGGGCAGCTTGCCGGTTCGATAGCCAGAATATCGTAATCAGCTTCGCCACGGAGCTTTTCGCCCATGAACGGGGAAATCAAACCACCCAGGTTAGAACCACCACCAGCGCAACCGATGATCATGTCGGGCTTCACGCCGATCTTCTTGAATGCAGCCTGAGCTTCCAGGCCGATCACGGACTGGTGCAGCAGAACCTGGTTCAGCACGGAACCCAGAACATAGCGGTAGCCTTCCTGAGTCACAGCAGCTTCAACAGCTTCGGAAATAGCGCAACCCAGAGAACCAGTGGTGCCCGGGAATTCTTCGTTGATCTTGCGGCCAACGTTGGTGTTCATGGAAGGAGACGGAGTAACGGAAGCACCGTAGGTGCGCATCACTTCGCGACGGAAAGGCTTCTGTTCGTAGGAGCACTTCACCATGTAAACCTGGCAGTCGATGCCGAAGAAGGCGGAAGCCATGGAAAGAGCGGTACCCCACTGGCCAGCGCCAGTTTCGGTGGTCACACCCTTGAGGCCCTGCTGCTTGGCGTAGTAGGCCTGGGCGATAGCGGAGTTCAGCTTGTGGCTGCCGCTGGTGTTGTTACCTTCGAACTTGTAGTAAATGTGAGCCGGAGTGCCGAGAGCCTGTTCCAGGAAGTAGGCACGAACCAGCGGAGACGGGCGGTACATCTTGTAGAAAGTACGGATGTCTTCGGGAATTTCGATATATGCGGTATCGTTGTCCAGTTCCTGCTTGACCAGTTCGGAGCAGAACACGCCTTCCAGTTCGGCAGCGGTCATGGGCTTGCCGGTACCCGGGTTCAGCAGCGGTGCCGGCTTCTTCTTCATGTCGGCACGAACGTTGTACCAAGCCTTCGGCAGTTCAGATTCTTCCAGGTAGACCTTGCAAGGTCCGTCAATCTTCAGGGAGGAGCAATTACGCATATTAATCCTTTTGTTAGTTAAAAGCCGTTTTTTGCAACCGAAAAACTCAAAAAAGCCTGAACTTCGCCATAACTCGCTGGATTTCTCGGAATTTCAAAAATTAACGCATATAATTTACTCAAAAATTGCTCGAATGAAACGCAAATTTCCTTATTTCTTTCAATTTTTAAAGGGAAAAATGATTTTTGGGTGCCCACGCGGGGGTAGCTCTCGCAGCTCAGGCTTCCTTGGGGTACTTTGGGGTACTTTCATCTTGTTCTTTCCAAAGGTCCATGTACATAAAGTCGATATCTGTTTCAAATTCATCCGTATAGAATATTTGGAATCCTTTTGATTGATAAAAAGGAATCGCGCTTTCTAACGGTTGTAATATTAAAATTCTAACGCCGGCGATAGATGAATCTTTCTCCATCGGATAACACATTACAAAAAAATGTATCCAAAGAAACTGGGTCGTCATCCTCGGTTGGGTCATATGGAGAAAAACAGAAATAACCACGTTTGGAAATTGCTGTAAAATCGTCCTCTGTGCAAGGAAGAAGGGAGTACTGTTTTGTATTGCACATTGATTATTTGCTTTCGTGTTTTTCGTTACGAGAAACAGGACGCAAATATTTTGGGAACTTAGGCTCGCCAAACAAGTATTCTAGCACTTTGTTGACCTGTGACGGATGAACCACGGCGGGTCTAAGATCGGGGAAAACGGCCATTGCTTTGATCCTTTTTCTGTAAGTTTATGTAATAAACTTGGGAACTAGACTAAACCGGTTTAGTTCTGGCAACGCACCGTATCCAGGTGGTATTGAGAATATAAAATGTGTTTTGGGATAAGTCAAGTCTCAAATGTGAATGTTGGTCATTTTGCAAACAGTTGTTGACATTGGTATGTGCATAATTTGCACATACCATTCCAGGCCCGAAGAAAAGGAAACCCCGTTCAAAGTTGAACGGGGAGCTTTATTAGCTTTTACAGCAGGCCGTGTTGTTTAAGGATTTCTGCGTATTTGTCGGCACGGGCTTTTTCTGCTTCCTGCTCTTGTTTAATTGCGGCGAGTTCCTGTTTGTTCGCTGCAAGCTCCTGCCTATTGGCTTCGATGGCTCGCTTTTGCTCGGCAATTTCTTCTTCTTGCTGTTTGATCAATTCTTCGGTGTACTTGCGGGTAGAAATCGCGTCGAGTCTACGGCGTTCTTCCATTTCCTTGCGGTAGGCTTCGATTTGGTCTGCACTGAAAGCCATAAGATCCTCGTACACATCTTCAAAAGGTTCAACCCGGGTGGGTGTCGCGATAAATTTACACAAATCCAAAAGGTTTTGCAAGTATTCGCTGTTTTTGCCAACATTTTCGCGGATTGCCTGTTCAAGATAGTTCAGCTGGATAATGCACCAGTGCATGGTGTCGAATTTGAACATGCGATTTTCCTGTGCGGAAATATCCAAATTCAAGAGCCATGATGTGTTCGGGAAAATGCAATCCTGCGAAATGATGATCTGGTAGCATTTATTTAGTTCCTTATATTTAGCGCCCTTGGCTGCCTGGGAGGCGTAGAGCTTGGCCCCGTAATACGAAAGCCGCTTGGCGTAATCGTCCTTTTCGGTCCATAGCTGGACTTCTACATCGGCCTCGTCGCCATCGTCCATGACCACGCGAACGTCAAAGCGTGAGGTCTTTTCGGTTTTAGGCTGCGTGGATGCGAAGGTTTCTGTAACCAGAGGCTCCGCCTTTTGCAGTTTCTTGCCAATGAGCGTAGACATCAGCTGCCGCAAGTTTTCCCGGGATTTTGGGTTATCGCGGGTGTACACGTACTTGAAGGTACAATCCGCCAACAGCGAGGCGATTTCAGTTTTTGGGGATTCGTTGTGAGCGAAGGTGCTTGCTGATTTTTGTGTGGGCATATTATCTCCTATAAGAAAAAAACACTTGATTAACTCAAGTGTTCAGGAGACGATTCGTAACGCTCGGGATGTAATATAGTTATGCCGCCTATTTTGTAAAGGGCGGAAATGTAAAAGAACAGTAAATTCAGTTGTCAAGGCTTTCGCTGATGGAAGAGGTTGTATCAAAATTTGCGACAACCACTCAACATGGTGCTATTGAAGAAAACATCACATGTGCAAAATTTGCACGTATGGGCGTTGACAGAGACAAATTAACAGCAACTGGCTAATCTAAAAATTTTAGGGTAAGTAGAACGGAAAAGGAGAGTGCCTTGACAGTCGTTTAGTGTAATTGTACATTGAGAGTAAGATGACTTTGCTCGCCTCTTTATAATGCATTCCCAGCAAGTTTTTTTACTGATTGGAGAATAATGAACTGAAAAATCGGTTCATGCATGTGGACTTTAAAGGTCAAAAACCAACGATTGATGCTAAAAAACCAACGATTGAAACGAAAAAAGCAAAGATTGAACTGGCTGTGGAAGAATCCTCGTTTAATAAGACCGCTAAGGAAAATTTGCTGAAATTTGTTCGGGGCGTAGAGCTAGACGAAATTTTTGGTGTTTCTAGAGTAAGGGAAATCGTCGTCTGCGGAGCCTCATCGGCGTCGGCTGCCTTGAAAAAGTTGCAAGCCCTCGATTTGATAGAACCTGTTGTGGGCCACGGCAAGGGAAAGTTCCGTTTTAAAATGTGAATCACGAAACTCTATCCAGGGAAATTTACTTTCCCTTCCTTGCTGCATCGATTTCTGCGTTGATTTCATCTAGACTCATGTCGGTGACGCCCGCTTCTTGAGCTTCTGCAGATAGAGCTTGCATAATTCGAAGCATCTGGCTGGCAGATGATATGTAATTGTCGCCCAATAGGCGACCTCGCGCTACACGGGAAAGGATATCTTTAAGTCAAAAAGGAGGCCATGATGGATGCCGGAAACCTGCAATTCTGTTTTTACTACAAGGGGGAGGAGGAATGCCCTTACGACCGCAAGTCCCCGGATTACGACAACGACGCCGGATTCGCCTGGATGTCGGAATCCATTTGCTGCAAGATTGACGATATGGACGTTGATCGATTCCTGGACTTTATCTGCGCGCACATGGGCAAGTGGGACCCCTACGACTATGTGGACCGTTTCTGCCGCTATCTCTTGGCAAACACCAAGATACCCTTGGAACAGCGCATTGCCTTCGCCAAAAAGCATTTTGTCAGGAATCACCCCATACACAAGAAGCTGAAGGGACTATAGTTTTCAAGGCAACAATCAGCAAATTTTATTGAATAATCCGTCTAAATGTATCGTAATTTTCTGTTTCTGTAGGTTTGCAGTAAACGGCGAATTCGATACAATCAAAGGATCCCTTGAAATCTCCTAGCAATTTTGCATATGCACTTGCAACAACTTCAGGATTGTTATGGAAAGCACCGCAACCAAAGGCTCCTAGAACAAGGACGTCAATATTATTATCCTGTGCAATCTTAAATATTTGTGCTCCGCGACTAATGTGTGCATCGTAAAGTTCCTGATCGTTTAGGTCTAGGGGGTAACGCCGGTCATAAAGTCTTGGTGCGGCACAAGAAATAACATCAACTTTTGTCCATTTTTCTTCGGGAAGGCGGACTGGCTCCTTATCATCGGTTTTTAAGATGACGATATCCTTGCTATACAAACAGGCATCGGAGTAAAAAGCCGTACCTAACTTTCTATGAAAATTGTAATAACGATTCCAATTAGTTTTTGTGCAAAGTACAGGATAAAGGGTTGAACAACGACACAAGCCCTCTTCTTGTGCGGAACTTCCTCTAAGGACATGTCCTCCGGGCTGTACCGCAGATGCAAAGTTGAGTACAGCAATTCTCTGTCCTGGAAATTCTTTGGACAATTCTACCGCAGCTTCAAAGGTCCTATGATTTGTTACACGGATATCGGTGTTCTTGCTTTGGTTTTGGCGTGTTTTCGCATATAGAGAACCGGCAGGGTAGAACTTGGTTGACTTAATAGAATTTTCTACAAGAGATTCGAGAACCTTGGATTCATGGATCATTTCCAAAGTGTCTTTAAAAACATCAATTCTTTTTTGGTGAGGAAAATCCATTGGCCTTCTAGGGGCATCAAGCTGCGCTTTCCAAAAACGATTAATGAGAATCGAGAAAACAGGTTGGTCACAGTTATCTAAAGCGTCCTTGATATTTTCTTTTTTAAGAACGTTTGACCAGACCTTGCTAAAGTTGAAATTGGGATTTCCCATGAAGTCGTACAGAAAAATGTCCCGTATCTCAATTTGATCGTTTAATATAATATCGGCCTTTACATGGCAATCACAAGCTCCAGTTGCATATTCTTCCATATGGATGTCAGTTACGTGGTACTTTTTGTTTTGAATTTCGTGAAAGTTGCTCATGATAAAACCCTTTTTGATAGAAATATACCTTATAACGCCGTAAAAATGTCGCTTTGATGGCGACGTCGTATTTTTTTTGCACAGGTAGCATGTTTATAGGTTAAGGATCAAAAATGAATAATTTTAATAGCCGCATTTGTATGTAAATAGAGAATTGCTGCGACTAATTAACCATTTTCTATTTATATTTCCTCCAGTAGCTTCCCTTTTGCTCTGGGGTATTTTTTTACATGGATCCGCGCTTAATTAACAATATGTCCGAGAAGGTTGTAGATGACCTTCGTAAAAACATTACCCCTAAGTCAAAATTATCTATAGCGGCGGCCAGTTTCTCGCTTTTTGCGTTTGAAACATTAAAAGAAGAACTCGAAAAGGTTGATTCTTTGCGGTTCATCTTTACTTCACCGACTTTTGTGAAGGGCGAAAATCCTAAAGAAAGTCGTGAATTTGATATCGAACGTTTTGCCCGTGAGCAAGCTCTTTTCGGTAGTGAGTTTGAGCTAAAACTTCGTAATCAACTAAACCAGAAGGCGATTGCGGTTGAATGCGCCGAATGGATCCGCAAAAAAGCCAAGTTCCGTACCAATACCACAGAACAGAATTTCCAGACATTTTTGCATGTAAAGCAGCAGGAAGATGACGCTCTTTATACTCCGTTCAATGATTTTTCTGCGGTAGGCCTTGGCATAGAAAAAGGGAACAACATAGCCTACCTTTGCAACAGAATCTCTGCACCACTTTCTAATGCCTTCATCAATACCTTTAATGAATGCTGGGTGGATTCAAAAAAGTTTGAAGATGTGACCCAGAAGGTGATTGATAGCATTGCTACTGTCTATAAGGAAAATTCGCCTAACTTTATCTATTTCGTAACGCTATACAACATCTTCCATGAATTTTTAAACGATATTAGCGAAGATGTTTTGCCAAATTCCGCTACTGGTTTTAAGGAATCGGCCATCTGGAAAAAACTTTTCAATTTCCAAAAAGATGCTGCCCTTGCCATTATCAACAAGTTGGAAATGTACAACGGTTGCATATTGGCTGATAGCGTTGGTTTGGGTAAGACTTTTACTGCTCTCGGCGTTATCAAGTATTACGAACAGCGCAATAAGGATGTCTTGGTTCTTTGCCCGAAGAAATTGAATAACAACTGGGTGACTTACAAGAATAATCAAACGAACAATCCTGTTGCCTGCGATAGATTCCGTTACGATGTTCTCTATCATTCAGACTTGTCTCGTGAATCAGGTTATACAAACAGCATTGATTTAAGCCGCTTTATTTGGAACAATTACGATTTGGTGGTGATTGATGAATCCCACAACTTCCGTAATGGTGGCGCTGCAGCAGATTATCTTGACGATGAAATCGATCAGGAACCATTAAAAGAAAATCGCTACATGCGGTTGATGAATCAGGTTATTCGAAAGGGCAAAAAGACCAAGGTTCTGATGCTCTCTGCAACACCTGTGAATAACCGCTTTAACGATTTAAAGAATCAGTTGCAGTTGGCCTACGAAGGCGATGCCGAAAAGATGGATTCCTTGCTCAAGTTAGATAATGGCATTGAATCTATTTTTAAGCAGGCTCAGGGTGCCTATAATGCGTGGGCCAAATTCCCTGCAGAAGAGCGTACTACGGAACGACTCCTTGAAATGCTTGATTTTGATTTCTTTGAGTTGTTAGATTGCGTAACTATAGCTCGTTCCCGTAAGCATATTTCCAATTTCTACGACATTAACGATGTGGGCAAATTCCCCACGAGAATGGCTCCGCTGTCGGAATCTCCGGATTTGACAGATTTGCCGGGAGTTGATTTTGATAGTATCTATACCTTGCTTACTCAGTTGCAGATGAGCGTGTATAGCCCAGCTCGTTTTGTTCAGCCTAGTAAGATTAGCGATTACATTGATAGCAGCGACGAAAAAGAAATGTTGCTGGGTCGTGAAACGGGTATTCGAAAGTTGATGAGCATTAACATGCTCAAGCGTTTGGAAAGCTCCGTTTACGGTTTCCAGCTGACATTAAATAGATATCACGAATTGGTGAAGTCTATTGTCAAGAAAATTGATGACTTTGAAGCTACACAAAATGCCGGTGGTGTTACAAAGAACTCTGCTGATTGCAAGGTGACTTACGATGCTCGGTCAATCAACGAAGCTGACGATGAATTTGTGGTAGGGAAGGATGTTCAATTTAGCCTTGCCGACATGGATTATGTAAAATGGAGAAATGAACTAAAACAAGATTTGGCTGTTCTTGATCGCCTGCAGGATCTGGTCAAGGGCATTTCTCCTGAACATGATTTGAAGTTGCAGACTCTGTTTAAGGCTATCTGTAACAAGATTGATAATCCCATAAACACTGATTGTGCTGGTAATGGCAATAAAAAGGTCATCATCTTTACGGCTTTTGCAGATACGGCAGAATACCTGTATGATCAGCTATCGGGTAGAATCAATAGCCTTTATGGAATCCACACAGGCCTTGTGACTGGCCAGGTGGATGGTCGTACCACATTAAAATTAAAGAAATCTGACTTTAATACGGTTCTGACATATTTCTCACCGATTTCCAAAGAACGCGCTCTTTTGAAGAATGTTGAACCGGGTGATATTGACATCCTGATTGCGACAGACTGTATCAGTGAAGGTCAGAACTTGCAGGATTGTGACTATCTGATTAATTACGACATTCATTGGAATCCAGTTCGCATTATCCAGCGCTTCGGCCGAATAGACCGTATCGGCAGCAAGAACGAAAAAATCCAGTTAGTCAACTTCTGGCCCAATGTTAGCCTTGATGAATACATCAAGTTGAAAGACCGTGTTGTTGCACGAATGAAGATTTCTGTGATGACTGCAAGCGGTGACGAAAACCCCATCAGTGCCGAAGAAAAGGGAGACCTGGAATATCGTAAGGAACAACTGCGTAGATTAAAGGAAGATGTGGTTGACTTGGAAGATATGAAGGGCGGGGTAAACATTGTTGACCTCGGCCTGAACGACTTCAGAATGGATCTTCTGCAGTATCGCGAAAATCATCGAGAAATCGAAAAAGCTCCCAGCGGTATTTACTCCATCGTTCCTTCTTCAAAGGATATGGAACCGGGGGTTATCTTCATATTGCGTAATCGAAATAATGCGGTAAATATCCGAAGCAAGAATCGCCTGCACCCCTTCTATATGGTGTATTTAAAAGACGATGGTTCTGTGCTTTGTGACCACCTTTCGCCAAAGCGAATGCTGGACTTGATGCGCCATGCATGTAAGGGTGTTTGTGAACCGTTTATAGATTTATGCGATGCGTTCAATAAGGAAACTGCCGATGGTCGCAAGATGGGTAAGTATAGCGACATGCTGCAGCAGGCTATTGCTTCGATTATTGAAGTCAAGGAAGAATCCGATATTGACAGCCTCTTTGGTGATGGAGAAACAACTGCCCTCAGTAATGAAATTCGTGGTCTTGATGACTTTGAACTTGTTACATTCCTAGTGGTACGAAAGGCGTAATTATGATTAATTTACCAAGCACCACTCAATTTGGGAAAGTCGTTCCCAAGGAAAAGTTCTATACGAAGCTTTCGGTGTCTTCTGCAATCAAGGGAATGTTCGTCCGCTATGTCGAAAAGATTATTTGGCAAAACAAACTGACTGCAGATACAATGGGCGTAGAAAAAGGGGAGAACGTTGTTGAAATCGATGTTCTTGAAATTGTGCTGAAGCAGCGTGAATGCCCCAGGGAACTTCTGGATTTTATCGACAAGAACCTGCATCATCATAATGTATTCGTGTTAACATACGATGGCAAAAGCACCCTTGCGGCAAACTTCAAGGAAAAAAGCAATGACCAGAACCTTGCTCGCTTTTTTCGTACGTCTTGGATAGACGATTCCGAGCCCTTGTTCAACATTGCTGGCAATACCCTTGACGCCATCTACGAATCCATCATCCGCAGCGCTGATGCTGAGAATGTTTTTGCAGTGCAGTCTTCTGAAAACGTCATTGCGAGCCCCGAAGGGGCGTGGCAATCTGGCCAATCACTCAAAGACCAAATCGCCCAAGTCAAACAAGATGAAAAAGTCAAGGCTCAAATCGAAAAACTTGAAAAGAAACTCGCCAACGAAAAACAGTTTAACCGCCAGCTGGAAATAAGAGCGGAAATAAAGAAATTGTTGCGCTGAAAGTGACTTGATGGTCTGTGTTGGAAAAGAAGTGGTTATGTGCTCAAATGCACAGACCGGTAGTGGTGGTCTTGTCTCATATTTTCATTTTGATTATATTTGGCTTATCACCAAGGAGTTGTCATGTCTGATATTGAAGAATGCGGATGGGGCAGAGCTACGATACGTAATATCGCGAATAAGGTTCGCGAAGTTTCTGGCTTTGATCCGAAACAAAATACAGACTTCAAGACTATTGTTGAAATGTTTGGTGGAAAAGTTTCCAATAACAAAGATGTTTTCTTTGGCGATACGATTGATGTTTTAGGGAAATTAGATTTTACAATTAAGCTACATCCTTTGGCGACAACAGAACGTCAGCGTTTTACTCTAGCTCATGAACTTGGACATTATTTCTTGCACTCTAGGCAAGGTGAAATTCCCTTAAGAGCTTTTCGCTTAGGGACAAGCCTTGCTGAGCGAGAAGCTAATTATTTTGCAGCAGAACTCTTAATGCCCGAAGATATGTTCAAGGAGGACTTTGCAAAATTACCGCAAGGTCTTGATTCTGATGGACAAATATCCAAAATGGCCGAAATGTATCATGTGTCATTTTTGGCGGCCAGCGTTCGTATTTCTTCTTTAGGTTTGCATTAGTTTTATGGATGTATTGGACCCAAAAGAGCCGCAAGTGTACATTTTTTTGAGGCATCATCAACATGTGTGGAAGCATTTAGGCAGCCTTGCTAGATGA
>JAKSIF010000045.1 GCA_024398965.1 Fibrobacter sp.
GCGAAGATCTGCGTCGTGAAATCCCAAATGCCAAGGGGTTTTCGCCGACGACTCTAAAATATGCTGTGTATTTCTACGATTTGTACAAGGATTTTGTAGCAGGACAAAATCGTCCACAACTTGTGGACGATTTGAACGGCCGAATTCGTCAGCAACTTGCTGACGATTTGAACAACCGAATTCGTCCGCAACTTGCGGACGATTTGTGGAAAATTCCTTGGGACCATCATAGACGTATTATTGATAAGTGTAAAAATTCCCCTAAAAAGGCTCTTTTCTTTGTAAAAAAGACCATTGAAAACAACTGGTCTCGTTCCATGTTGCTTACGTTTCTTGATACAGACCTGTATGAGCGTGAAGGTAGAGCCGTTACTAACTTTACAACGACTTTACCTAAGGAGCAGGGGGACTTGGCTCGTGAATTGACTCGAGACCCGTATTGCTTTGACTTTGTGGAAGTTCGTAGCGATTTTGAGGAACGGGAATTGAAAGACGCTCTGCTCAAGAATATTGAAATGTTCCTGATGGAACTTGGTCGCGGTTTTGCCTACATGGGGCGAGAATATCGTTTGCAGGTCGGTGCAACTGAACAATTTCTGGATATGCTTTTTTACAACACCAAGTTGCATTGCTATGTGGTAGTTGAAGTGAAAACAGGGAAGTTTGAACCTGCTTACATTGGACAACTTAGCACTTACGTGGTGGCTGTGAATCACTTGTTGAAAAGTCCAGAAGACAAGCCTACGCTTGGTATTTTGGTGTGTAAGGACAAGGACGAAGTTCTTGCGCAATATTCCTTGGAGGGTTCAGTCAATCCCATTGCCATTTCAGAATTTGAATTGTCAAAAATTTACCCGAAGGATTTCAAGAGTTGCCTGCCCTCTATCAAGGAACTGGAAGATCAGTTAAATGGATGAATATTTTCAAAGGAGATACTATGCCCAGAAAAAATCCAAGTTCACAAAATGCAGTTTCCATTCCGGTGGCTGTTGATACAATCAAATCGGCCATTCTGCAAAGCCAGTACATGGCGGCTAGTTCCACCAACAAGATTCAGTTGGCGTTGTACTTTTCGGTGGGACGATTTGTTTCCCTGAATACGCGTTACGGGCGTTGGGGTGGCAATGCAATCAAGCAGATTAGTGAACGCTTGCAGAAGGAACTGCCGGGTTTGCGCGGTTTTTCGGAACGTAGTATTAAGTATATGCGGACCTTTTTTGAGGAGTGGCATCCGGCTGAAAACGTGTCTAATTCGGCAATCGTAATTGCCGAATTGGCGAATTTGAACGAATTTAGTCAATTTTATGGTTTTGATGCCATTTCATTCACTCATCACATCAATATTTTGACGGGTGCAAAGTCTCGGGAGGAGCGCCTTTTTTACATCGAGCGTTGCGCCAAAAATTCCTGGACGGTTGAATTTTTGAAGTCCGAGATCAAGTCTGGCGCTTACCATCACCAGGGGCAAATGTCAAACAATTTTTCTTCCACTTTGAATAGTCCCCAGTCGGCGCTGCAGGCAATTTCCATGTTCAAGGATGAATATCTGTTGGACTTTATGAATGTGGAGGAACTTGGCGAACGGGATAAATCCCTTGTAGATGAGCGCGTTGTTGAGAATGGAATTATCCATAACATCAAAAATTTCATCATGAAATTTGGCAAGGATTTTGCATTCATCGGGAATCAGTACCATCTTGAAAAGTTCGGTGAAGATCAGTATATTGACTTGCTTTTTTACAATCGCGAGTTGAATGCGCTCGTTGCCTTTGAATTGAAGATGGGAGATTTTAAGCCTGCATACTTGGGACAGTTAAGCAGTTACCTTCGCATTCTCGATGACGAAGTGCGCAAGCCTCATGAAGAACCGTCCATTGGAATTGTTCTTTGCAAGAATGCGAACAAGGCATTTGTGGAATATGTCATCCAGGATTATAACCACCCTATGGGCGTTGCCACTTACAAGCTGATGCAAGAAAAACTGCAAAAGGTCTTGCCGAATGAAGAAGAACTGAAGAAACTGCTGTAAAAATTTCCAACCATTAGTTGGAGATCTTATAAATTATATTTGTTCTCAATTAAGAGGCCTTTATGAAAAATTTTATTGCGAAGATGGGTGCTGTTCTGTTTGTGCTTTGGGCTGCATCGGTAAGCCATGCAGGAACCCTAAAGGATACCCGTGACGGCAAGACCTATAAGACTGTAAAGATTGGAGACCAGGTTTGGATGGCGGAAAACCTGAATTATCAGACTGGCGAAAGCAAGTGCTACGAGAACAAGCCTGAAAACTGCGAAAAGTATGGCCGCCTTTATGTTTGGAGAGAGGCTGTGACTGCCTGCCCCGATGGCTGGCACCTGCCCAATAAGCAGGAACTTGAAGACCTTGTGACTCTGGCCGGTCAAAAGGCTGGTGATATTGGCAAGGCAGGAACCGTACTGAAATCCAAAACCGGCTGGAATGAATATGAGGGCAAAAGCGGAAACGGCACCGATGCCCTCGGCTTTAGGGCGTTGCCTGCAGGCGCCTACTGCAGCCCCTTCGACGCCTTCAACATCGAGGGCAGCAGCGCAGGCTTCTGGTCTTCTACGGGGGACAATAGTAACGGCGCGTACGACCTGGATTTGTTCTACAACCGCGAGCTTGCCGGCGTGAACTACGACGGTAAGGATAACGGCTTCTCAGTTCGTTGTGTCAGGAATAACTAAAAATACCCCCTAATTTGAATGGCACGATTTTGTTTTGATTGTACTTGCATTTAAGATGAATGTTTAGTATATTTTCTTTCAGACAGGGTGACAGAGCCGCCACCTGAGAAAAAAAAGAAAGCTCAAATTGATGACAGGGTGGTAGAGCGACCACCTGAGATAAAAAAGAAAGCTCATTAGATGAACCGTTTCTTATATCAACTATAAGGAACGGTTTTTTGTTTTTTTAAACCCTTGGTAGTTGATGAAAGAAAGAATTAAACCGGTGATGGCCTTGTTGTCTTCTCAGTTTTATGAACGCAATAAGGAAAATACAGAAATTTTATCTAAGCAGAATCGTCCTTATTTAGTATTGTTGATTGAATATCGTGGACTGAAGTTTGCGATACCATTTCGATCGCATATTCAACATACTCATGCCTACAAGTTTCAGGGCGAGGGCTCTCAAAGAAAAGCTTCTGGCTTAGACTTTAGTAAAAGCGTCTTGGTTGCGAGTGATGATGAAATAGGACCACCAGCGCATTTGATCCCTGCTGAGCGTAAAGAACTTCTGAAACGCTTTAATTTCATCGTGCAAAAATTCCATTCATACATAGATGACTTTATCGAGGGCTTAAAAAAGGAACCGCTTCAGCCTAAGTATAGGATGTCATCCTTGACGTTCTACAAGGAAACTTTGTTGAAATCGGAAAAGTGATTTGGAATTTCCATAAACTTACAGATGTTCCCCCAGCATTTTTTCCATCCAGATCATGTTATACCATTGCCCGAATTTGTAGGCGCAGTCGTTGAAGGTGCCTACCAGCGAGTAGCCCATGTGTTCGTGAAATTTCTGGCTGCTGTTGTCCAGGTGGGTGCTGCCAGGTTTTGGCGAAGCGATGCAGGCGTAGGCGTTTAGAATCCCGCGAGCCTTCAGTTCTTTTTCCAGTTCGTTATACAGGGCGCGGCCATAGCCTTTCCCGTGTTCGCCCATCTTGACGTAGATGGATGTTTCTACGCTGCGGCTGTAGGCGGCGCGGCCCTTGAAAACCCCTGCGTAACAGTACCCAAGAATTTCTGCAGTACCTGCGCCATTTCCGTCCGCGGCGTACTCCGAACTTGCGACGGCCCCGACGGTACCAGCAGCGCGGCCTGAGCTGTCCCCAATTCGTTCCAGAACCAGGTAGGGATATTTTTCCAGCGTCGTGCGGATTCGCTATGCAAATTCCTCTACAGAGGGGGCGTCATACTCGAAGGTAATGGCGGTGCCTTCTACGTAAGGCTTGTAGATAGCCAAGATAGCGGCGGCGTCTTCAACTGTTGCAGAGCGGATGCTTATCATGTTATTTGATTCTCTAGATCCTTCGGTCACTTCGTTCCCTCAGGATGACGCGTTTTTATTTAATGCTCTTTCCGTCCTTGAAGGCGTTGCCGATTTTTTCGCCTAGGGCGTAATAGCCATGACCTTCGGGATCGTAGCACAGGGGGCAAAGTTTCTTGATGTCCACCTTGCCCTTTGCGTTCAATATGGATTCGTCGGCGGAAACGCCCACCACCTGGGTGTAGAGCAGTTCCGTTTCTTCGTCGTAGCTCATGACCTTGCATTCCAAGGTCAGGGGGAGTTCCTTGATGATGGGGGCCTTGACCTTCTTGCTCTTGACGGCGGAAAGTCCGGACTTTGCAAATTTGTCCGCAACCTTGTGACCCGAGGTGATTCCCAGGTAGTCCAGCTGCTTGATGTTTGCGGCGGTGGCCATGCTCACGGTCAGGCACTTGTTCGCCTTGATGTTGTCCATGGTCTTGTGAGTCTTGTCGATGCAGATGGTCACCTTGTCGAAATCGTTGACGCATCCCCAGGCGGCCACCATGGCGTTGGGGGTCTTGTCTTCGTTGTAGGTCCCGATGATCAAAACGGGCTGGGGGTAAAGCAGAGCTTTCTTTCCGAGATCCTTGCGCATGGTAACTCCTTGAAATTTTTGTTACGTTGAAAGTAATATAGTTAGTTTTTATATTTCTGTAGCCGTTATTTCTCATGAATATTTTTTTCGTTAGCGATCTGCATATTGACTTTTATACACCCTTGTCCAGAACGGTGTCCTTGTTGCGTCGCTATTTTCAGGAATTTTTCGAGCGCAATTTCTTGCCGGCGGATGCGTGCTGCATTGCGGGTGACATATCCAATAATTACTTCACCTACGTGGAGTTCCTGAAGTTCATTGCGGAAAAATACCGGCAGGTCTATGTGTGCCTGGGCAATCATGATGTCATTTGTGAACGTGAGGGAATTTTCGGCGTGGATCGCGACTTTCCTACTTCTGAAAGTAAGATTGCCTATTATCTTGAGGAAGCGGCGAAGATTCCCAATGTCCACCTGCTGGAAAATTCCCGTATCGGAAACGTTGCGGGTTGCTTGGGAATGTGCGATTTTACCTACAGGCATCGTCCGGATGCATCTGTCGAGGAATACAAATTCCTGTGGAAAGCACGCTGGTTCGATGGCCGCCACTGGAATTACAAGGACAACGATACCGACGCTCTCTGGGCCCATTACAAGGCTGTCATGAACGACCTGACAGCAGCCCGCCCGAAGGTGATGATGACCCATTTTTTGCCTATGGAATTCGGCATGGCGGAAATGTACCTGACCAATCCGAATTCCACCTACTTCTTCTTTCAGGGAGACGAGTTCCTGAGAAATCTGGACGATGGTTCCATCTGGCAGGCGGGCCACACCCATTCCGCCATCAAGCGGGTGGTATGCGATAGCCTCGGCAAATCTCACCTGCTGCTTTGCAATCCCGTAGGTTACCCAAACGAACATCCCTACGAAGAAAACAGCCTGAAGCGGGAAGACTTTCTGCTGGAAATTTGACGGCCTTGCCATCAAAAAAACGCCGGGTCCTGAAACCCAGCGTTTTTGTTATCCACGCGATTTTAAGCCCTCGTTTCAAGGCTTATTTTTCAGTAGAGTTTTCTGCTTTCTTTTCTTCCTTTTCCTTGGGCAAAACCAGGTTCAGGATCACTGCCAGCAGGAACACCACGGCCACGCAGTTTTCTGCGAAGATGGTCTGGAAGATTTGCGGGAATTCCTTGAACATGCCAGCGGCCTGTGTAAAGCCAAGGCCCACGCTAAGGGAGAGGCTCACGATGACCATGTTGCGCTGGCTAAATCCGCTCTTGGACATCATGCCGAAACCTGCAAACAGAATGGAGCCGAACATCATGATGGTGCAGCCGCCAAGCACTGCCTGCGGGATGGTGGTAAGCAATGTACCGATGGGCGGGAAGATGCCGCCCAGCAGCATGACGATAGCGCCAGTGGCGATGGTAAAGCGGTTCACCACACCGGAGAGGGATGCAAGGCCCACGTTCTGGCTGAAGGAGGTGATGGGGGTGCAACCAAAGATACCGGAGATGGTGCTGACGAAACCGTCGCAGGAAATGGCACCGCCCATTTCGGACTTGTGAATCTGGCGCTTGAGGGCTCCGTTTACAAGAGCGCTGGAATCGCCCACGGTTTCCGTTGCAGAAACCAGGAAGATGGCTACCACAGAAAGAATAGGTCCAATGTGGAATTCCGGAGAGAAGGGTAAAATCTTGGGGAGCGCCACGATGCTGCAGTTAGAAAGTCCGGAGAAGTCCACCATGCCCATGCAGAGAGCAAGAACGTAACCGACCACAAGGCCCACCAGCACAGAGAGGGAGCGGAGGAAGCCCTTGGCGAAAACCTGCGTAAGCAAGCAGGTGAGCAAGGTGACGCTTCCAACGATCCAATTGTGTGTTGCGCCGAAGTCCGCAGAACCCTGGCCGCCGGCGAAGGAGTTTGCGCCGATAGGTAACAGCGAAAAACCGATAGCCGTTACCACAGTCGCTGCCACAATATGCGGAATAAGCTTCAACCAGTATTTTGCAAAAAGTCCAAGTATGCCTTCCACGATACCGCCAACAATCACGGCGCCCATGAGGGTGCCCATGCCCTGGGTGGTGGCGATGCCGATGGAAACAGAAAGGAAGGTGAAGCTGATGCCCATGACGATGGGCAACCTGGAACCGATTTTCCAGATGGGGAAAAGCTGCACCAGGGTACCGATACCTGCAATGATCATACAGTTCTGAACGAGGGCCGCTGTCAGCCCCTTATCCAGGTTTACAACCCCGGCAAGAATCATGATGGGGGTAATGTTTGCAACGAACATGGCCAGCACATGCTGCAAGCCGAAGGGCAAAGCCTTCAGCACCGGCACGCGGCCGTCCAACTGATAGATGTTTTCTGATGAATTGTTCATATTTTTCTCGCGCCTCGAACCTAACCCAGTTTCAAATTCGTATTCTTTAGCGGCAGTTCCGGCTGTTCCCTAAACTTGATGGTCTGCGTCTGCCAATCCATGGATTCCACGATGGCGATGGATTCCACGCGGTAGCCTTCTTCACGCAGGGTGCTGCCGCCCTTCTGCTGACCCTTCTCGATGGCGATGCCGAGACCTGCCACAGTGCCGCCAGCCTGATGGACCAGGTCAATCAAGGCGTGTGCTGCTGCGCCATCTGCCAAAAAGTCGTCTACGATCAAGACCTTGTCGGTAGCCTTCATGTAGGGCTTTGAAATGAACACGTTGTTCATCTTCTTATGGGTAAAGGAGTAGGCCTGAGCCACGTACTTGTCGTCGGTGCTGTTGGCGGTCTGGCTCTTCTTCGCAAAAACCACGGGCACGTCGTAAAGATGTCCCAGCAGTGTGGCGATGGCGATGCCGCTGGCTTCAATAGTCAGAATCTTGTTGATTTCCACATCGCGATAGCGGCGCTGGAATTCGTAGGCCATCTGGCGCATAATATCCACGTCGATCTGATGATTCAAAAAGCTGTCAACCTTAAGGATGTTTCCTTCCTTAATGACGCCGTCACGGAGAATCTTTTCTTCAAGAAAGTTCATAAGGATCTCTTGTAAAGAGTGTAATTATATGGTAAAAAGCTAGTAAAAATGAGATAACGTGCCCTGCTAGGGGTAGAAAACTTGGGATAATAGGGGGAGGTTCCTGTTTTCTGGCTGTTGCCTGTTGTATACAAAAGATGTTTGAAAACTTGCCCCTTATCAGGGGGACTTATGTAGCTTTAGTATAGAACTTTCGGAGTCTTATGTTTTTTATGCGTCTTTTGTCCCTGGTGGTTTGTGCCTTTGCCCTTTGGGCTTGCACTAGTGATAATGCAGTGGAATTTTATCTAGAGGAAATCGCAAGCGAGGCTCCCGTAGCTGATTCCACTTCTGTGGAGGTTTTGGATACCTCTCTTGTGGATGTTGCTGATTCCTCCGTTGTTGAGGTTGCCGATACGACTTTGGTGGAGGTGCCGGCAGATACGGCGAAGGTTGATTCTCCTGCCGTGGAAGTGGAAATAGTCATTCCCTCTTACAAGCCCGTCGTGTTTCCCGAGAGTGAACGTGTCGGACCCGTGAGCCAGTACGGAAAACTGCTTGCAGGTAAAAATTCCCGCGGTGTCGGCCGAATTTATGGCAGCTGCCAAGGCGTTGCCGATAGCGCCGAGGTCCAGGTTCGTGGAATGAGTCTCTATTGGAGCCTGCTGCATCAGGCTACCATGTTCTACTCTGATGCGGGCATTTCTACCATGGTGAAGGACATGAAGATTGAACTGATTCGAGCTGCCATCGGTACGGAGGAATATTGGGGCGGAACACCAGGATTTCTTCGCGATCCCGATGCTCAAAGAGAATTGATTGAGGAAGTTGTCAAGGCTGCGGTAAAGTACGATATTTACGTGATTATCGACTGGCATTCCCATACCGCTCACAAGCAGCTTGCCGATGCAATTCCGTTCTTTGCGGAAATGGCACAAAAGTACGGCAAATATGACAACGTGATTTTTGAAGTTTACAATGAACCCACACAAATTGAGTGGGATACGGTTAAGACTTACGCAAACAGGGTTATCGATGTTATTAGACAGTTCTCCGACAACCTTGTTCTTGTGGGAAGTCCCACATGGGACCAGTCTCCTCAAAGGGCTATTGGCAATGAAGTGACGGATCCTGCCCACAATGTGGCCTACACGTTCCATTACTATGCAAATTCCCACCTGGTTTCTACTACGGGTAGGGGCGCCAACAGGGCCATGGACGCGGGGCTTTCCATCTTTGTTAGTGAATGGGGCACGGGTGCTGCAAGCGGCAGGGGTGTTCCAAATGTGGAGCGCAATGCGGAATGGCAGAAGTGGCTTAACGAGAATAAGCTCTCCTCTGCGAACTGGTCTGCGTCCAAGATTAATGAGGGCACGGCCGCATTCCTTCAGGAAACCACGGTTGATTCACTGGTTTACAGCGAGGCGGGAAATTTGGTAAAGGGCTATTTATCTACAAATCCCGATAGTTATGTACGCTGTAAGGCTGAACCCTGAGTTTAATTACGCGCCTACAATGACCTTGTAGAATTCCAGGAACTGCTCTGGGGAAAGTTCCTCGGCGCGGACGGTGGTAGGATAATCTAGGACCTCGATGGCTTCCTGGATTTTCTTTTTATCGTAGGCCTTGCCGAAGGAGTTGGTAAGTGTCTTGCGCTTTTGTGTAAAGGCGGCGCGGACAAAGTCGAAGAATCCTTCGGGGGCTTGGAGTGCGTCGGCACGCGGTGTCAGCAGCATGGTGGCGCTGTCTACGTTTGGCTTGGGCGTAAAGTGTTCTGGCCCGATCTTTCGTAGAATCTGGGTGTCTGCGTAGGCAGAAACCAAAACGGAAAGGCTCCCGTAATTGCTGCTGCAGGGGGCTGCGCAAATGCGTTCGGCAACTTCCAGCTGGACCATGCCCATAAAGCCCTTGGTCAAATGCAGTCGTGGCATGAGACCTGCAATAATTGCTGTGGAAACATTGTAGGGCAGGTTTCCTGTGACCCAGGGTTTTTCGTGGGCATCCAGGAATGCCTGGAGGTCGAATTTCAAAAAGTCGATGTTCGTGATATGGAAATTCTTGCGGTCGCCGAATTTTCCGTTCAGCACTTCGACGCACTGTTCGTCGATTTCGACGGCGGTCAGTTCTACACCGCGGTTCAGCAGGTGTTCTGTGAGGGCGCCATGGCCTGGACCGATTTCCAGGACGGCTTCGCCGTTGCTCGCAGGCAAATCGCCTGCGATCGCCATGGCGGTGGGAACATCCAGAAAGTTCTGGCCGAATTTGCGACGTCGTGCTCTATCCATACTTTAAAATCTAGAAATTTTACGCAATGCCCCGCGCTGCGGGTCGTTACATCCCGAGGAATCTACATCCCGAGAAATCGCTTCAGGTTTTCCAGCTGGTCCTTGGCGTCCTTGACACCTAGGGCATAGAGGGCGGTAATCTTGGAGGCGTCCTTCTCGACGCGGTTGATTTTCATGTTCACGCTGGGGCGGAACACAAAGGATCTGCCCTGCTTTTCCCATTGGGCGAGAGTTGTCAGGCACTTGTTGTAGCGTACATGACGGTTGCCGACCGCTTCGATGAACTTGGGATACTTGCGGTAAACCAGCTTGTAGAGGGGCAGCAGGGAATTGGCCGATTTCTTGTATCCCTTGGGGCGGGTAACGATTACCACCTGCTTCTTGAATCCGATGCTGTCCATGAATTCAAAGGGGATGCTGTCGGCGGTGTTTCCGTCGAACATTTTCTTGCCTTCGTATTCCACAAGGCTGCTGGCGAGGGCCAGCGAGGAGGACGCCCTGATTGCATCCATTTGAGTGCGCAGGTCGCGTACAAGCAGATGCTCGGCGCCGCCGGTTTCTACGTTGCTGGCTGCGGCATAGAAGTCGGACTCCGCCGCGTTTTTCTTGAAAGTATCAAAGTCGAAGGGATCGATTTCTTCGGGAACCGTGTGATAGCAGAATTTCAGGTCAAAGTAGTTGCCGGTACGAAGCCAGTTTCCAAGGCTCATATAGCGCTTGTCCTGGGAGTGGATCGTATCCAGACGGAAGTTCCTGTCGCGCTGTTCCGACAGGTAGTTGCAAAGGTGGGTTGCCCCGGCAGAAGTTCCTGCATAACCGCCGAACTTGAATCCCTGATCGTGCAGAACATCCAGCACGCCCGCCGTGTAGGCTCCGCGCATTCCACCGCCCTCGAGAACCAGGGCGACATCTTTTATAAAAACCTTAGACATTGTTTCAAATTTAAATTTTATAGTTTTTTGTCAAAGGTAAATGTGTATGACAGAAGAAGAAAAATTGCTTTGCAAAAATCTGAAGGCCTGTGCCGATAGACTTGTGGCCGCGAATGTCTATAGGATTCTTCCTGAAATCGGAACCAACATCGGATACACAATTCGTGGAACGTCTGCTGCGGAAGTCTGCGATATTCCGGGCCGTATCCGCCGTGTGGAAAACGACTGCTGCTACGTTCGAAATCCCAAGATGGGAGGAAGTCTCTATATGGCGGGAACTCTTCTGGCTATCCGTGAGAAATTTCCGGCTGCGCAGTGCGTAGCGAATTTCCGAAGCAGCCCCAAGATTCTTGATGCATGCAAGACACTGCAATTTGAAGTTGCCCACATGCCCGAGATTCCTGATTTCTGGCAACTAGGAGACGCCTACGACAAGGACCTTGCAAAGACGATCAAGTCGTCGAAGATCTTGCCAGATGTCATTACCATACCCGACCGAATCAACCTGGAAAAATTGATTCTTGTGGTCGGGACTTCCATAGAGGATTTCCAGGAGAAGGTGCTTGCATTGAACACCCTGGTCTGCGCCTCTAGAAGTTAAGGAAGGCTCCCAGGGACACGGCGACGGTTTCATGGTCGGAGAAACTGCCGAAGGGATTCTGCAGGAATTCGCGGGTGAAGGTAAGTTCCAGGGCTGCGTTTTCTCCATAGACACGGATACCCATGTTGGCTGTGGCCTGGCCCGGATTGATTTCTACAACCTTGGTATCGACATTTTCAATGCGGGAGTCATTCATCGAGAATGCTTGCCACTGGTAGTTGGCTCCACCGAAGGCGATGACATGGTTTCCCAGGGCGACTTCACCGAGAATGTTCGGAGTCAGGACAATGCTGTATTCGTTATGGCGACTGACCATGTCCTTGATGCGGTCGTAGGCGACCATGGGAATCATGGTGTTGAGGCCCACAAAGACCCTGGATTTTTCGGATTGGAGAACCGCGCTACCGAAGTTGAATTCCGGGACTACCAATACGCCGGATTCAGGCTTGGTAACAGTCGCCCTGTAGGTAGCGATATAGGATTTTCCATCTTCTCCGACGATGATGCTCTTGTCCATGGTCTTGCTTTGAGCAACATGTCTGTCGACACTCAGAGTAAAGGACCATGCAAAGGCGTTGTTAGAGGAATTGCCAATGGTGAATGTTCCGAAGGCGTCCCAGGAGATTTCCTCTGAAACATGGTTTCCTTCGTCCAACAGGATGTTGTTTTCGGGATTGAGGTAGCCGCCGGCCAGGCCCACGTCAAGGTTGCCGATTTTGGCTGACAAAGTACCTGCGAAATAGGTGTCGCCACGGGTTTCCTTTGTAGTGGTACTAGAGTAGTCGGAGTCCTCGTATTTCCATGCCTTGCCGATATTGGTCTCGAGAGAGAAACCGAATCCATCGATGGCGAGACCTGCGGCAATGTTGCCGAAATCCTCATTTTTTTCGAAGGCCATGAAGAACGTCTTGTTTTCGCCGAAGGCAACAACGCCGGATTCGTCTACGGGTTCGATGTAGGCCAGCTTATGGCCGAACATCTTGTGGGGCATGGAAAGGTCTCCGCCGATTGTAGCGGCGGCGGCTTCGTTGCCAACGAGATTGTAGGCGTTTCCGTGAAGAATGTCGAGCTTGTGCTTGGGCGCAGCCGGAGCTTCGGCAACGGAAGCCGCGGCCTGGGCAGGCGTAGCATCTGCTACGACTGCGGCAGCTGTCGCTGCAGAATCGGCGGGGGCTGCGGTTTCAACCGCCTGGGTGGAATCCTGAGCGGGCTGTTCCATCGCCTGCTGGACTTGCTGTAAGGAATCCGCAGGAGTGGTGCTGTCTGCGGTAAAGTCGCTGGCGGGCTGAACCGGCGTTTCGGATGTGTTGTCCTGGGAAATCTCGACGGTCTCGGGATTTTGCTGCACAGGCATCTGTGCGGTAGTATCTGCAATAGCTTCTGTAGGGCTTTCTGCCGGAATGTTTTCCGCTGTTGCCTCGGGAGCGGCAGGCGCGGCTTCTGCAGACGCTGCCTGCTCTGCTGTCGCGGTGGGCTCTGTACTCGGGACTTCTGCCGCGGCTGTTTCAGGGGTTGCGGCCTCAGTAGCAGGCGCTTCCACCGGGCTTTCCGTCGTAGCGGGAGCTTCAACTGTGGCTACCGCAGGCGTTTCTGCTGCGGGTTGATCCTGAGGGATAATTTCCTGGGCTTGGAGGCATGCTGCAAAACCAAGGGAAATAGCGAAAACATTCTTCTTCATATTCATGTTTTAAACATAAATAAAAAACGTTTCCATAGGGAAGATTCTGCCAACATGGCTGGTTTTTTGTGTAACCAGTAAAAATGACCGATTGTTTTGCTATTTTGTCAGCATAAGTTAAGGCGCGGTCCTGTACTGCGCAAAAAAATGAGGTTTTTATGTCCGTTGCAATGCAAGATGTAATGAAGCAGTCCGGTGTGGCTTTCGGTACCAGTGGGGCACGCGGCCTGGTTTCTGCCATGACCGATCGCGTATGCTACGTTTACGCTCGCTCCTTTATCAAGTACTGCGAAGCTTCCTACAAGTGCGATCACGAAATCGCAATCGCTGGCGACCTTCGCCCCAGTACCGGTCGCATCTTGCAGGCTCTGGTGAAGGCTGGTCAGGATGCCGGCTGGAAGGTGACTTACTGCGGCCGCATTCCGTCCCCTGCAATCGCCCTCTATGGCCTCGACAAGAAGCTGCCCACCATCATGGTGACCGGCTCCCATATTCCCGCCGACCGCAACGGCATCAAGTTCAACCACCCCAATGGCGAAATCACCAAGGCTGACGAACAAGGTATCGTAAGCCAGAGTGTTGATTTTGACGAAGCCATGTTTGGCGCCGACGGCATGCTCGTCGCCGCTCCAGAACTTCCTGCAGTCGAAAAGGAAGCAGAAGAAAACTACTGCCTGCGTTACCCCAAGTTTTTTGGCGAAAAGGCCCTGCAGGGTTTGACTATCGGCGTGTACCAGCATTCCGCAGTTGGCCGCGATATCGTGGTCCGCGTTCTTGAAAGCCTTGGCGCCTGCGTCAAGCCCTTTGGCCGCAGTGACGTTTTTGTTCCCGTGGATACTGAAGCTATCCGCCCCGAAGATGAGGAACTGGCCCGCGAATTTACCCACAAGGATTATGTAGACGCCGTGTTCAGTACCGATGGCGATAGCGACCGCCCGCTTTTGGCCGATGACGTGGGCATGTGGCTCCGCGGTGACGTTCTTGGCATTCTCGCTTCCCAGGCTCTGGGTATCAAGCGCATTGCTACTCCCGTCAGCTGCAATACCTCTCTTGAAAAGTGCGGCAGCTTTGAAAAGATTGAACGTTCCCGCATCGGTTCTCCGTATGTAATCGCCGGCATGGAAAGCCTCGTGGACGCGAACTCCGCGGATGTGTCCGTCGCAGGTTACGAAGCCAACGGCGGTTTCTTGCTGCAGACCGACCTGAAGCGTACCGCCTACGATGGCGTTACCCGTACGCTGCCCGCTCTGCCTACCCGCGACGCTCTGCTTCCCATGATCGCTGTGATGGTCATGGTTCGCGAACAGAAGATGTGCGTCGTTGATTTGCTCCGCAAACTTCCCAAGCGCTTCACCGTAAGCGACCGCCTCAAGGAATTCCCCACCGAGATTTCCAAGGCAAAGCTTGCCGAAATCCGCGAGCAGAAGCTTGGCGAAAAGCTGTTCGGCAAGTTTGCCGCAAAGCCCAGCAAGTTCAACAAGGGCGCTCCTTTCCACGGCAAGATGGTTTCCCTCAACGAAGTGGACGGCTACCGTATGGAATTTGACTCCGGCGATATCGTGCACCTGCGCCCCAGCGGCAACGCCCCGGAATTCCGCTGCTATGTGGAAACCGAAGGCAAGGAACGCTCCGCCGAACTTCTGGCCGACTGCCTCAAGGTCATGGAAGGCTGGAGAAAGTAGCCTTACGTCATCCTGAGCAAGCAAAGCTTGCGAAGGATCCAGTGACGTTTAACTCTTTTTTTGTATTTTAAACCTATGATGAAGAAACTTCTTGCAACCGCTTTGCTTTGTTCCGCCACAGCCGCCTTTGCTGGCGAGTTTTGGCATGTGGACCGCGGTGGTTCTTCCATGAAGTTTCTTTCTATGCAGACTTCCGCTCGTTCTGCCGCCATGTCTGGCGCAGGTGTGGCAGATGCTGGCCGCGTATCCGAAGTAGGGCGCAACCCGTTGGCCATGAGCGCAGTCAATGAAGCTGAATTCGGTTTGAACCAAATCATCTTCGATGAGCATGGCGCCGATAATTTTGTTTCGGCCTATTACGGCTTGCCCTTCTCCATTGCGAACTATCCTCTGGCCATGTCCATGACGGTGGATTTCCTTGGTTATGACGGTATCGAGGGCCGCGACGAGAACGGCCTCAAGACTGATGATTACGGCGCCTACGCCTGGAGCCTTCAGGCAGGTCTCGGCAGCCGCGGCAAGGTTTTCAACTGGGCTGCTACCGCACGCTTTGCACAGCAGACTATCGACGATGAATCCGCCATCGCCATTCTTGGTGACGCCGGTCTCTCTTACCGCGTGAACAAGTACGTGGGTTTTGGCGCTACCGTGACCAACGCCGGTTACATGGGCGACTACGACGGCGAAGACGAAGTGGCCCCCATGGCAGTCCAGGCTGGTGTCAGCGGTATCCTGCCTATTTCTGAAAGTTGGAACATCCATCTTAATGTAGATGCATACCGCCGTGCCGATACGGAAGACCAGTGGCTCTTTGGCGGTGAAGTCAACTACATGGACGCTCTTTCCTTGCGTCTTGGTTATGCCATCCGTCCCGACACCGAGAATGGTATCAGCTGCGGTCTTGGCTTTGCCTTCGGCATGATCGTGTTTGACTACGGTTACAGCCCCCGCCCCGCATTTGAAGGCGGAAATCATTACCTTAGTATCGGTCTCAAGTTCTAGCGCTGTGGATCTTTATCTGGTAGTTTAGGCTACCTCGGCTGATTCCCAGTTTTCTTGCCGTAAGGCTTCTGTTCCATTTGTTGTTTTCAAGCTCCTGGTTGATTGTGTCCCAGTGAGGTCTTGCGCGGTACAGCCCCATAGGTTCCGCAAGCGTTTGGGCTGGGCTTTTGCCATTGGCTGTATGGTTTAGGCCAGGTTCTATTTCGAATTCCGCAGACAGGATGTCCACTAGGTTTATGCCGTGTGGCTTGAGCAGGGCATAGCGTTGCATTACGTTCTTTAGCTGGCGTACATTGCCGGGCCAGTTTCTGCGGGACAGGGCCGCCACTTCGTGCTCCTCCAGGGCACAGTTCTCGGAACAGCAGGCCTCCTGCCAGAGCTGCTGCGCAATGTCCTTGAAGTCGTCGCGTTCCCGTAATGGCGGGACCCGTATGGGGAGCACGTTCAATCTGAAGTAGAGGTCCTCGCGGAACCGCCCTGCGGCTACCTCATGTCGCAAGTCCCTGTTGGTGGCGCAAATCAGCCTGAAGTCTACAGGAATGCTTTGGGCGGAACCCAGGGGCAGTACAGCTTTCTCTTGCAGTATCCGCAGGAGTTTGCACTGGATGTCCAGCGGCATCTCGCCGATTTCGTCCAGGAACAGAGTCCCGCCGTGGGACGCCCGCACGACGCCCGGCTGGTCCGTATGGGCGCCCGTGAAGGCCCCTTTCTTGGCGCCTTCCAGAATGCTTTCCGTAAGGTTTCGGGAAATGGCCCCGCAGTTCAGTGCCATGAAAGGTGCGTTTTTCCGCGGGCTGTGGCTGTGTATATAGCGGGCACAGACTTCCTTTCCGGCGCCGGATTCCCCCTGCAGGAGTACGGAGATGTCGGATTTAGCTGCGATTAGAAGGATGTTTTCGATGTTTTTCATAGAGGCTCCATCTTTATACACGCTTTTTTCCCTTTAATTGAACGGCTTTTTTTATTAATTTTACGCCCGCCTTGAAGATTTTACATTCGAGTACGTAGAATGGAGGCGCTTCAGGGTATTCACAAGTGGCTGGCTTAGGCAAGTAGGTCCGAGTCGAAGGTTTGTCGCTCCGAACGGGGCGCGAGGCTTGGGACCCAGGGGCCGGCAGCCCAAAGGAAAACACATGTCTAGAATCGTATGTAAGTTCGGTGGCTCTTCCGTCGCCGACGCAGGTCAGTTCCGTAAAATCAAGAACATCGTTTCCTCCGATGCAAAGCGCAAGGTCGTAGTGGTATCCGCTCCCGGTAAGCGCAATCCCAAGGAAACCAAGCTGACCGACCTCCTCTACAGCACCTATGATCTCGCTTCCAAGCACCTGGATTTCTCCGAACCCTGGAACCTGATCCGCAACCGCTATCTCGAAATTTGCTCCGACCTTGGTATCGAACCCAAGGTTGCCGAAGACCTGGACAAGCTTGAAAAGCAGCTTCGCGACGACGTTGAAAGCATCACCACCGACTACCTCGTAAGCCGTGGCGAATACCTGAGCGCTCGCGTCATGTCCGTGTACCTGGGTGCCGAATTCGTGGATACTTTCCCCATCATCACCTTCGATGAAAAGTACCGCATTCTGCCTTCCAGCTACGAAACCATCGCCAAGGCCCTTTCCGACGAGAACAAGCTCTACGTTCTTCCGGGCTTCTACGGTTCCAACACCCGTGGCGAACTGAAGACCTTCAGCCGCGGCGGCTCCGATATTACCGGCGCAATTCTCGCCAACGCAATCGACGCCGAAACCTACGAAAACTGGACCGATGTTTCCGGCATGCTGATGGCTGACCCCCGCATCGTCGAAAATCCGCTGCCCATCGAATACGTGTCCTACCGCGAAATCCGCGAACTGGCCTACTCCGGCGCAAGCGTCCTTCACGACGAATCCATCGCTCCTTGCCGCGCCAAGAAGATTCCTATCAATATCCGCAACACCAACCGCCCCGAAGACGCCGGTACCATCATCGGCCCCACTCCGGAATCCACCAAGCTTCCCATCACCGGCGTTGCCGGCCGTAAGGGCTTCTCCATGATCTACATCGAAAAGTCCATGATGAACAAGGAAGTTGGTTTCGGTCGCCGCGTGCTGGCCGTTCTCGAAGGCGAAGGCCTTTCCTACGAACTGTGCCCCAGCGCCATCGACTCCATGAGCATCGTTGTGGATACCAAGAAGCTGGAAGCCGTTGAACACGTGGTCATGGAAGACATCACTCAGCAGATGCATCCGGACCGCATCAAGATCTTCAAGGGCATCAGCCTTATCGCTACCGTTGGCCATGGCATGACCAACAAGATCGGTGTTGCTGCAAAGCTCTTCACCGCCCTTGCAGAAAACAGCGTCAACGTCCGAATCATCGACCAGGGTTCTTCCCAGATCAACATCATCACCGGTGTGGATGAAGACGACATGAACAAGGCCATCAAGGCCATCTACGACGCATTCAC
>JAKSIF010000046.1 GCA_024398965.1 Fibrobacter sp.
AAATCACCAGGCCAAATGCCACGGCAGAGAATCCCAGGAAGGCGTCATTCAGCATATCGCCTGCAGCTGGGGTGAAAAATTCAGCGCGAAGTTCTGCATATTCAAAAATGGCATCCACGAACCACATGAGGGATGCGCCCCAATACATGTAGCACAAGGGAGAAAGACGCATCTTGTTCTCAACATCGCGGTACCAAAGGGCGGTGCAGATAATCGCCGCAAAAACAGTTACGAGCAGAGTCATTACTTGTGATCCTCAACTACAGCAGGAACTTCTGCGGGTACGGCTTTGTGGAACTTGCTGCGGACTGCCATGAGAGCGGCCCAGGCTACTGTAACAAGACCCGCCATGGATGTACCCACGGTAGCGACTTCATGCCACATCTGGCTCATTGCCTCGGGGCTGGAAGCCGCTGTCAAAAACGGATAGAAAGCCTGCAGTTCGCCGTGCCAGACATGTTCAAAAGCCAGCAGAACAGAACCGCCCCAAAGCATCTTGGAAAGAACTTTCAAGTTCTTGCAGATGGCCTGCTTCTTGGTGGCAACCTGAAGTTCACCAGCCTGCTTGGCAGACTTGTCTGTCTGTTCCAAAACGATGGTGGTGACAGTGGTGATGATGGCTTCAGCCATGGGTGCGACAAAACAGCACATAAGTACTCCTCTTTTTCGACGTGCGAAGATATTGTTTGTTCTAAATATACCACCTAGAGTTAACTCTAAGACAAGCCCTTTTTAATTTTTTTTGAAAAAAAAGAGCCAAAAAATTTCTATTTCGCCAAGGCTTCGTTCAAGCTTCCGGTACGGTAGCCTCGTTCATCCAAGGAAATTTCCTTGAAACCAAGATTTGTAAAACAGGAACGAATCTCAGCCTGATTTTTGTTGAAAAGCGGGAACTGGTCTGGAAGGATTTCTATGCTAGCCATATAGGTTTCTGCAGCAGGCGATTTTTGCGGAACAAGACGGCAACGAACACGATATTGAACAAAACCCAAATCCTGCAGATACTGCTCGGCCCGCTCCACCAGTCGCAATTTTTCTTCTGTAATCTGTTCGCCGTAGGGAATGCGGCTGGCAAGGCAGGCAAAGGAAGGCTTGGATGCCGTCGGAAGCCCAAGTTCTCGAGACAACGCGCGGATGCCTGCCTTGGTGAGGCCCGCCTCACGGAGCGGGCTCTTGACACCAAGTTCTGCTATAGCCTTCAATCCCGGGCGGTAATCCCCTAGGTCATCGACGTTGGATCCCTCACAAACTACACTGATTCCTAGATCCGACGCACACTGCAAAATGGCACTGAATATGGCCCGCTTACAGACATAGCAGCGATCAGCCGGATTCTCCTTGAAGCCCTCCACCGCCATTTCGTCAAAATCAAGAATTTCATGACGGATATTTTCGAACTTGCAAAACTCAACCGCTTCCTGAATTTCACGACCTGGAATCACCCTGGATTTTGCCGTAATGGCTACAGCCTTTTCGCCAAGAACATCATGGGCCACCTTCAACAAAAAAGTAGAATCCACACCAGCCGAAAAAGCAACAGCAACGCTGCCACAATTTTTCAAATAAGTCTTGAGGTTTTCTAACCTATAATGAAGTTCGTCCATTTTGAGTCTTGCAATAAATTTTTCTTTCGCTCAACATCAAATATAAGATTTAGAGTCTACTCTAAGTCAATAAAAAACGTCAGCCTTTATGGACTGACGTTTATTTATTCATATCGCAACAGCTTTACTTGCCATAAATTTTGATTCTAGAAGCACGTCGTTGCAAGCTGTTTGCGCTTCTGCCGTTCACGAAGAAAGAACGGCCACCATTGCGTAACCCAAATGCATCACGGGCATTACCCATGCGGCGAATTGCCGTAACGGAATCTGCAGATTCCGATGATGAACTAATTAACACATCATCAATCGAGCTGCTAGATTCAATGGAGCTGCTGGACCCAACAGAACTACTGAAAATCGCGGAACTGCTAGAAGATGTCGGTTCAGTAACATTACTGCTGGAAGAGCTAGAGTTGCTGTTTATTGCACTAGAGGAACTGCTAGTAACGACAGGTTCCACATAGGCCTTGTATTCATAAGCACCCAAGTCGGGGGCCTTACCTTCGTAAGGCAACTTCACGTTGACGCCCCTATCAATAAACTGACTCTTGGGAGAAAGTTTCAGGAAATCGATATCTGGCAGGCTACCGTCAGCCTTGCGGGGGCCGAAAGCGCCGCCAAGAGGTTCCAGAGGTTTTCCAGTCACCGTCATGCTGGGATCGTCAACGCTAACAAAATCTGCATTGGTCGCCGTCAGGTTCAGGTTCCAGGTATTGTATTCGCCAGCAGCATATTCCCCGCCGATGTAAGACGTCTTGTTGGGATAGGCGATGTTATTCTTCATGACGTGAGCCTTGTCCCCCTTCAACACAACGCCATCGGTACGGTTGCCCGTAGCATCCCAGGTACTTGCCCACATATTGAAAGCGGAACCGTTCATGTAAGCTGTATTGTTCAGCCAATCGTTACCGCCACTGCTGTGGTTAGCATAAAAACCGGAAGCCTTGTTCTTCCAAGCCACGCAATTTCTGATGGTGTGACGAACGCCGGTCTTGCTGCTGCCTGCCTTGAATCCGTTACCGTTTCCATCCTTAGGCTTGCCAGTACCATAATTACTGTAGCCGTGTCCCATGGCCCAGCTATTCTCAATCACAACCGGGAATTCCTGGCTAATGAAATCCCAGCCATCGTCACTATTCCACCAGGCGCGACACCCGATAAACTTTGTGGTGTCACCGCCACTTTGGTAATGAACGCCAAAACCATCTGCATTCTGACCATCACCCTGACGGCCATTAGGGTCGTAGTTGTCGTGACTATCGCAGTTCAAGAACAGATGGCCGCCACCACTTCCAGAACCTTTTTCATTTACGAAGAATCCGGATCCGCCGTGATGATGACTGTTGATCAATTCCAGAAAGATATGCTTACTACGGGAAACGTACACACCCACATTGGATTCACCCTTCATGGGAACATTTTTGAATTCAAGCCCCTTCAGGTGAAGATACTGAGCCTGGATCAATACGCCATTGGTATAGCGAACGTTATTGGTTCCGTTGGCAATGGGCATCTTGCTAAAGTCAAACACAGGAACCTCGCCAGGATAAGCCAGGTAATGAATACGATTATTGTCGCTGACACCACTCTTAGTCAAGTGAATGCCTGCGAACATATTGTCATTCTTCACGTAAGTGGTATCCGTATGCATGTAGGTACCGCCGCGAATCCACACGGTATCACCAGCAACCACCTTGGAATTCGCCTTTTTCAAGGACGCAAAAGGCTTGTCCTTGGAACCAGCGTTAGAATCATTTCCGGTAGGAGCGACATAGTAAACGGAAGCCATGACTGCCTGAGACAAAAGCGCAATGGCCGCAACAGACAAGCTCATCTTTAAATTCAACTTAGCCATATATTCTCTCATGAAATTTTTTGAAAAAAAGCGTAAGTCACCTCCGAAATTTTCGAATTAGACTTACGCTCCTGTTTGGTTTTGGTTTGTATAGAAGTTACTTGCTGTAAACCTTGATTCTAGAAGCACGACGCTGCAAGCTGTTTGCGCTCCTGCCGTTCACGAAGAAGATTCGACCATCATTACGCAAGCGGAGTGCAGAGCGAGCCTGTTCAATGCGGCGGGCAGCAATTGCTGTGGATGAATTAGAATCAGCCGGAGTTTCAGGAGTATCTACTTCCGGATTCTTATTTTCGGAATCAGCAGGAGTGGTTCCCGGATCCTTTGCTGTAGAATCCTGTTCTGCAGGTTCCTTAACTTCAGGATCTTTATTTTCTTGATCGGCAGGTACAACTACTTCCGGAATGGAGGCGACCACAAATTGAATCTTATCCATATTGGGGCCACCATCCGCTGTAGTGGAAGTGAAGGTAATATTGCTCACTCCGGCAGGCAGCTTGAGGGTAATATCCTTGGTTGTCCAATCAGTCCATTCACCGGTAGAACCAAAGCTTTCAGACTTAATCTGTTCCACGCCATTGACGGAAATACTTACCGGGCGATCCTTGGTGGAGCCATTTGCATAGGTGATACGAACCTTCTGATCCCCTTCCTTGGACATGCAAACCGGAATCGTAATGGAAGAACCTACAGCGTTATCCAGATTTGCGTAGCCCTTGCCAGAGAAGCCCACATGAGTACTTTCAAGTACAGTCTTATTGAAGACGGAATTTTCAGCTTCGTAATTCAAGGAGTCCTTACCTACGAACTTGAAGTTTGCACCCAGATTCACTTCCTTGTTGAGGGAAGCCACCGTGTAATCCTTGGCGGTACCGGAGTTATCCCCAGTCCAGCCTGTGAATTCCCAGCCTTCTAGCGGAACGGCGGTAAAGGTAACCTTGGAACCTTCCGCAATTTCAGAACCTTCGATGCTCTGTGCGATGGTGCCACCTGCAGCCGCAGCGGTCTTCACAGCCAGCTTCTTCACGGCCTTTGCGCCAACCCAATCCGGAAGGGTCGCATTGTACTGCTTTGCGATGGCAGCCAGTTCATCAAGGCGAGCATTTGCAGTGTACTTTTGGCCATCACGATCAAACATGGGCTTGTTGCTGTAGCGGGTGGGTTCCCAAACGAAAGTACCCCAACCCAGATCGCCAAAGTCATTCATAATGCCGTTAATCAGCTTGGTGCGATCAGCGGTATATTCGCAGCTCAGCACAGGCTTTTTCTTCTTGGTCACAAGACCGAACATATCGCGCCAATCCTGGCCATTGTTGGTAGTACCGTAAGTGGATCCGCAAATGGCATCGTAATCGATGTTGGCGTCAATCTTATTGTACCAGCTTTCAAAACCGCCATCAGGACGAGGACGGCCATGCTGCATCACGATCTTGATGGAAGGATCGATATCGCGAACAGCCTTTACGCCGGAGTTGATGATGTTCGCAAATTCTGCAGTCTTGCTGATGGAAACGCCAGAAACTGCGGAGTTGATTTCGTTACCCACCTGCACCATGTCGGGGCGAAGGCCTTCCTTCATCAAGGCGTTCATGGTGGTCTTCACATGGTCATAGGCAAGCTTGCCCATTTCGGCATTGGACTTTCCTTTCCAGGAAGCAGGCACATACTGCTTACCGATGGAAGCCCAGGTGTCGCTCATATGGAAGTCCAGGAAGAAGCCCATGTTATGAGCCTTGATACGCTTTGCCAAGGCAATGGTATGGTCCAAGTCGCACCAGCAAACCTTGGAATTTGCGCCGGAGTAGCTTTCGGTGGCGTAACCAACGCAAGAGTTCACGAAGGTACGGACGCGAATGAAATTGATGCCGTGATCCTGAAGAATGTCAAACAGGTCCTGCTGCTTGCCATCGTGATAATACTTTGCACCCAAGGATTCATCTTCCAGAACCCAGGAAACATCCACACCCACAATGTAGGGGCGAGCTATTGCAGCGGCGGCAATTACACCCATGGTAACTGCGGCCTTCTTAAAAGCATTCATGAAATTGAACTTCATAACTTACTCCTTTTTATCCAATCATCCCTGCCCAAGCGTTCAAAGGTCCCTAATCCAAAACGCCTAGACTTTTTATTTTACTGTACTACAACATGTACTACAACTTCACAAAAACAAATATAATCAATTTTACTACAAAGTGTACTATAAAATCAAAAAAAAATTTAGTACATAAGAAAAGCCCCCTTTTCAGGGGGCAAATCCGCATTTTTTCTTCAAATTTGACAGTTCTGGAAAAATTATTTCATTGCCTGCTTCTGTAGAGCATAGAAAAGTCGCATCCAGTTTTCGCTCTGGGAGCCGTCGAAGAAGAAAATTTCATCGAGGCCGCCCACCAAATTGGGCTTATCACCGCCAATGGCGGGGTTGGTGCAAGTGGAGAAATCGCCGCCATTTTCAAACTGGTCCTTGCTGTGGCTTACGCCGTCCACATAGGTAAAGACGCTGTCTCCGCGGATGGTGAAGGTATAGTTATGCCAAGTTCCATCCAGAATTCGGGCGGTGCCATAACCCGAGTTATAAACGCCAACGCCATCATGGCGTGCGTCAATGCGCAGGTTTACGGCGGCCTGGTTACCGCGCTGCTGCAAGATGAAAGCCACACTATCCTTCTTAGCAGAAAGAATGCGGGTGTAGCTCTTGCCCGGTGTTGCCTGGGAAGCGCTATCGGCCTTGATCCAGATGGAGGCGGACATCTGCGTTCCGTTATTGGCGAAGGGCTCAAAGCCTTCAATCATCTTCCAGGAATCTGTAGAATCCAGCCAGAGAGCGTTTCCTCCAAGTACATATTTGTTACCAGAAAACCTTTCAGCAACAATCGACTCATCCAAATCATCAAAATGATTCGCGTAGCGTGCAAGCGTAACAGTATCCTTAAAACGGTTGCAGTTGTTCAGCAGGTCAAACTTAATGGAGCCATCTTTTGAAAAGACTACTTGATTCATGCGCCCCCAGTAAAGAAGCGAATCCGAGGAACTTTTCTCCAGGAGGATTTCGTTACCGTCGGCATCAACAAGGCACGGCAAGTTCATGGATTTTTCGAAGCGCACGGGGAACGGCATGTCCTTGAAGGATTCATCTACGGAAGACAAGTCTTCAAATCCTTCGGGGAGAGAAACCGTCACGTCGCCAACTTCTTCGAAGCCTCCCGAATAAACAAAAACCTTCTTGTATTTGCTCAAGGTGAACTCAGTCCTGCTGCCGCCACCGCTGGATTCCTTTGATTTAAAAGCAAAACCTTTGTAATAGCCTTCGGGAAGACCTTCCAGGAAAACCGTCTTGGCGGCGATATCTTCCTCGGTCAATTCATGTTCGAAAAATTTCGTGAACACCAGAACGGAATCGCCTTTCAGCTTGCGAGATACCGGGGCCGAGAATTGCAAGGTATCGCCAGCCTTGGCTCCCTCCGAATCTTCCATGGAGAAATAGGCGGACGCGGCACCTTCGTGAACGGCCTCGAAAGAAACCCCTACGGACTTCGCCCCGGTTGAATCCAGATAAAAATCGCCATCGTCATACAGTTCAAAGTTCAAGGCGAGATTCCGTTTTTTGCCACCGGAGATTATCGTGACCTTATTGTACAAGCCCTGCGGAACAAAGAAGCCCGCCAACATTCCCGAAGCCACCGAAGGCGAATCCGCCACCACGGTGAATTCGCAGTCGTTAACGACAAGCGTATCGCCATAGAGGGTTTCCTTCCGCCCAGAAATTTGAACGGAATCCCCCGTCTTCAAACCGAAATCATCTACAGAAACAAACAGAAATCCAGAAAAATAGGAATTGCCGGACAAATGCTCGACAACAATGTTCGCGATTTTTCCCTCACCGTCAATGCGATAGGTCTCCCCTTCTTCGGCGTTTAGGTCAATGGCGATAGAACGTACGTCACCCTTTACTGGCAAGATGGTCAGAGAGTCATAATCCTGGGCGGGAACGCTATCCATGGAAACGCTGCCTGCAGCGATGTTCGCTTCGCTCACAACCTTTTCCAGATAGGCGGTTGATGTGAAAACGGTATCCCCTATAGTATCGCGTTCCGTACAGGAAAGCTGCAAGGTATCGCCTTCAGAAATACCGAAGTCATCCACGGAAATCATGACGCGGGCCATACCATGACCTGTGTTGGTTTCGATCAGCACTTTGTTTCCGGTGTTAGTTTCAATAAGAATGCCAGCGACACTGCTGTCGCTACTGCAGGCAGCAAATAACATTGCCATAAATAGCAAGAACGCCGTCAATACGAATTTCAAATTTTTCATACCCAACCCCAAACTTTACTTCTTCAGGTTACTAAAAACATGAAGGTTGATGTGTTCTACTTCGGTGGGGGCATCCGTATCGGCGGCAACGATTTTGCGAACCACGTCCTTGAACTTCTCGGCGGCAGCTTCCACCTTCTTACGGCCCTTTGCAGAAACGCTAAAAGTGAAGGTGGTCATATCGCGGGATTCCTTGCCTTCGGAATCTAAGGCCTGCTTGGAAAGTTCCAGGCATTGCTTCTGATACTGGAGAACCATCTGGCTCTTGCACTGCTGTACAGTAGCCATGCTTTCCTTGGTAGGTTTCCAGAACCCCTGATCGTTACGGCGGATCAGTTCCATTTTCTGCATGAGGGCGAGACTTGCCTGGATTTTCTTCTCGCTTACCGGAGGGAAAATTTTTGCAGAAAGTTCACTTACGTCGTCGGACACATCCAGAATTTCGAGGATCGCATAGATGGTGCTGTTGTACCAGTTTCCAAAAAATTCGTAACCGTCGGGATTGACAATGGCCTGGGGATTCTTATTCAGTCGCATCATTTCAGCGAAGGCAGCATCCCGGACCTCGGCGGTCTTGCCCTGATCAAAATTGACCATAGCCTCAAAATACTTGGCTTCGTTACCCTTGAGCCCAATAACATCAATGAAGCGGCCTAGCATGGTGTCGGTCACCTTTTTGCCCTGAACCACGTCGTTGAAATAACTGCGGGTATTAGGGAGGCCCAACAGGTTGCAAAATTCAGTACGGCTAAAATTCGGTTCCACCGCCTGGCGGCGTTCCTGATACTCGGCGAGAAACTTACGGAACTTGGTAAACTCAAAAATATTTGCGTACATATACAATAGACCTTTTAATTTTTACAACCATAATATAGTACATAAAGTAGTAAATTCATACCATTTTCTTTAAAATTTATAGTACAAGTTATAGTTCATCACATTTTTTCAATAAAAAAGGCCTTCTTCAACCTATTTTTTCTCTTTTTTTCATTTTTCCTATTGATTTATAGTATAAATTGTAGTACATTGTGTAGTACAATAAACAAGACCCTGGTTAGGTCGAAGAAAAAAGGATGTTTGGAAATGTTTAACGAATCAAAATTTTCTAAAAGCGATTTAGCTGTCAAGGTCGGAGTTTTCATAGCAGCTTTCGGAATGATTGTAGCCTTCTCAAAAGCCCACGCAGCAGACAACTACAAATTTGACTTCGGTGATGGTCCAGTTGCCGCAGGCTACACCCAAATTAAGTCCACAACCAAGTTCGACGCCACCAAAGGTTATGGCTTTGAATCGGGAACCATCAGTTCCGTAGACCGCCTTTGGGATGACGATTTGAAAACTGATTTTCTTACCGCCAAGGGAGACATGATTTTCTCTGTGGTCCTCCCCCAGGGTAACTACGAAGTGACCTTTACCTTTGGCGATGGCGAAAACGAAAGCGAAACAACCGTCTGGGCCGAAAATCGCAAACTCATGTTTGACCGCGTCACCACTGCCGGCGGCGTCTTTAGCACTCAGAGCGTTTCTCTTCGCCGCATGGAAACCAAGAGTATCGACGGCTCTGTTACCATGAGCATCAAGGACCGCGAAAAGGATTACAGAACTTGGGACAACAAGCTAACCTTTATCATCAGCGGCAAGGCACCCGCCATTGCGGGCTTGGAAATTAAGCCCAAGACCGATGTGACCACCCTGTGGCTCTGCGGAAACTCCACCGTAGTGGACCAGATTCTCGCACCTTGGGCAGGTTGGGGCCAGATGTCTCCGGGATTTTTCAAATCCAGCCTGGCTGTTGCAAATTACGCGGAATCAGGCCTTACTGCCAGCGGTTTCTACAGCATGAAGCGCCTGGCAAAGATTCTCGCCGAAGTCAAGAAAGGCGATTATGTGACAGTGCAGTTCGCCCATAACGACCAGAAGAACGCCAACGATGTGGCTAACTACGAAGCAACCCTCACCAAGTACGCCAATGAAATCAAGGCCAAGGGCGCCATTCCGCTGTTCATTACATCCACTGCACGCCAGGGCGAACTGGACCCGAAAACAAGTGTTGGCGGACTTCCCGAAAAGATGCGCGCTCTAGGCAAGAAGTTGGGCGTTACTGTTTTGGATTTGAATCAACATTCCATCAACCTGCAGAACGCCCTAGGCAACAACAAGGAAAAGTTGTACATGTACACCGCCAGCGACAAGACTCACTTCTGCGAATATGGCGCGTACGAGTTGGCCCGAGCAATTCTTGAAGAAATCAAGGCCAAGGTTCCTGACCTGGCAAAGCACCTGCGCGACGACCACGTTGCCTTTGATTCCAAGAAACCCGACGCACTTGATGTTCTCTCTCAGGCAAAGGCTCCCATTACTGAAGGCGGCCTCATTCAGGTTCCCGAAGAACCGGAATCCTCCAGTTCTGTTGATGTACCAAAATCTTCTAGCTCCGAAGAAATCCCAACCAATTCCGACGACATCGCATCAAGCTCAAGCTCCGTCCCCGAAACTTCCGCAGAACTTCCCGCAAATGCCGTCATCGGCATTCAGGGCGACCAGTTTGCTTCAGCTGACGGCGTCAAGGAAACCACAAACGCAGGCTACACCGGCGAAGGATACCTAAACATCGACAACGGCGTCGGAACCCGTGCCACATTCAAGCTGGAAAAAGACACAACCCGCGGCGATACTGTATACATTCGCTTCGCCAACGGCTCAGATGCTAACCGCGACATGATCATCAACGGCATCGAAGTGGAATTTCCGCCCACCGGCAGCTGGACCGATTGGAAAATCGTAAGCGTTCCTCTGAACCTCAGCAATTCCGTAAGGCTTGAAATGGAATCCCTGGCAGAAAAGGGCGGCCCTAATATCGACTGGATTGGATGGAGCATAAAGTCCGCTGAAACTCCGACCGTTTCTTCAGGGAGTTCCTCCACAGACTTCACAGACGATACACAAGTCATCTCCCAGGACATCGCTAGAATCACAACCAAATTCAGCGCACGCTTCTCTGGAAACAGCATCATCCTGAAGAATGCTCCCAACGGTTCCTATACAATCAGCATTTTCGATATGCAGGGCAACAAAGTCAAGAGCATTCAAAATGCCCAAGGCAATGAATTCAACGTCCAGCTGAATCACGGAACTTATCTCATCCGCATTTCACAGGGCAAACGCACCTTTGGAATGTCAAGAATTATCAAGCGATAAATCAAAAAAAATCAAAGGATGTTTGGTTATGAAAATCACAAGAAAAACCATCACAGCAATGGCCACCATGATGGCCTTCGGCTTAGTTACAGATGCCGTAGCCGCAAGAAAGTTTGAGTATCTGGACCGCGGCATTGTTGCCGTCCGACAGAACAACACTAACGCACTTGTAACCTGGCGTAGCCTCGCAAGCGATGAAGACGGCCTCGGCTTTAATGTCTATCGCGTTGCCGGCAGAGACACCGTAAAGCTTACCAGCGCTCCTGTTACCAAGGGGACCAACTTCGTGGATGGCAAGGCTGACTTTACTAAAGCCAACACTTACTTCGTAAAGAAGGTACTGAACGGCAAGGAGCTGGAAACCAAGGGAAGCTACACCATGCCCGCCAACAAGGGCGTGGGCCCATACGTCACAGTTCCCATCAAGACGGGGTCTACCGTTCATTTTGTTTGGGTCGGTGATCTGGATGGCGACGGAGCCTACGATTATCTGCTGGACCGCCCTACCGATGATGAACAGAAATTGGAAGCCTATAGCAGCACGGGCAAGTATTTGTGGACTCTGAATATGGGCCCCAATAGCGCCAACAAGAACAACATTACTCCGGGCGCGTCCACTCTGGACGTGGGCATGTGGGATGGTGCCACCGTCTACGATATCGATTCCGACGGTTACGCCGAAGTCATCGTTCGCATTGCCGACGGCGTTACCTTTGGCGACGGCAAGAAATTTTCTCTCAGCGGTACTAACGCCCAGGTCGTCGCTGTCCTGGACGGTCGTACCGGCGCTCTTAAGGCAACCGCTCCTGTTCCCAACGATTACATCTCCATTGGCCCCATGGCCGCCATGATGGAAATCGGCTACCTGGACGGAGTGAACCCCAGTGTGGTTTGCTGGTTCAAGAACCGTAACGCCAACAAGAGTTTCAACAGCCTGATGGTGGCTTACGGCTATCAGAATGGCAAATTCGTTCAACGCTGGAAATATGACGCCGGTAAGCAGGGCGGTGGCGCAGAAGCCCACCAGATTCGCATTGCCGACGTGGATTACGACGGCAAGGACGAAGTACTCCACATGGGTTACGCCCTCAATGGCGACGGCACCTTACGTTACAAAGTTCCTGTTGTAGTTCATGGCGACCGCTGGTATGTAGGAGCCTTCAACAAGGGCGACAAGGAAATGATGGGTTACGGCATCCAGCAGGACCATCCCAACAATCTTCTGGAATACTACTATAACGCAAGTACCGGTAAACTGATTTGGACTCATTACGGTGATGAAAGTTGCGCAGGCCAGTGCGACGTTGCCCGCGGAAACGTTGGCGACATCGACCCCAATTACGCCGGCCTTGAAGTCTGGAGTTTCCAGGGAACTTACAATGGTCAAAGCGATAAGCTAATCGCCTCCAATTACCTCTACCCCGTCATTCGCTACTGGTGGGACGGAGACCTTGGCGCGGAAAGCTATAACGACGGCAAGATCGAAAATTGGAATTACGAAACCAAGGGCGTAGAACGTCAGGCCACCACCTGGAAAATCTACGGCAGTAGCGGAAGCGAACGCGGGGCCGCCATGTTCCACGGTGACGTTTTCGGTGACTGGCGCGAAGAAAGCATCCTGGTGAATTACGAAACCAATGAGCTGGTGATTTTCACCACGGACATTGCCAGCGATTACAAGTTCTACACCCACATGCAGAATCCCTGCTACCGCAACGGTACCACCACCAAGGGCTATGTGCAGGCAAGCATGCTGGACTACTACCTGGGCTGGGACATGGACACTCCCAAGAAACCCGACATTGAAATCATCGGCGGCGAAAGGGAACCCCGTTTTGCAAACGTGACGGAACCGGAATCCAGTTCTTCCGTCACCGAGTCAAGCTCTAGCGTAACCGAAGATGAATCCAGTCCAAGCACGAGCGAGCCTACAGAAGAACCGGCAGAAAGTTCCAGCAGCGATGAAAACGAGTCTAGTTCTAGCAGCGAAGTCACACAAGTCTTCTCCCAAAACATCACCGGAGTCGCAACAAAGTTCAGCGCTAGAATTTTTGGAAATCGCATCATCCTGAATAACGCACCAAGCGGCCTTTATACAATCAGCATTTTCGATATGCAGGGCAATCAAGTCCAAAGACTCAATGTCATAGGCAACGAAGCCAACGTTCATTTGAAGCGCGGCAATTACGTGGCAAGAATTTCTCAAAACGAAAAAGTTTTGGGTGTGTTTAAGGCTGTAAAACGCTAAAAAACGTCGAAATTCGTAAAAAAAGCCGTTGTCTTCGGGCGACGGCTTCTTTGTCTGTGGCTCCACATATTTGGAATGTGGAGGTATTTTTGAGGGTGAAAGGGAACGCAGTCCTCCTGCGGAAAACGACAAAATGTAGACTTTTTATTTGCAAAAGTGTAGACATTATTGTATATTTAAACTAGGATGTTTTGGGTTCTGCGCTGTGGTGGCGCAGATGAATAAATCCTAAGGGATGTGTTTATGGGTGTATTCAACAGCTTTCGAGCTGCTGTTTCTGCAGCAGTCGTAGCAACTTTCTTTGTGGTTTCGGCCACTTCCAAGGCGGAGGCAAGCTCTGTTGCGGTTCACGATCCTTCCGTAATTGTTGTCTATAAAGATGCTGCAGGCAATTCCTATCCGGAAAACGACGCAGGCAAGACTCGTGAAAAGTTCTACTACATTTTCGGCACCATGAATGGCGGGGCCTACTCCAAGGATATGCTGGACTGGACTCCCTTTACGCCGAAACTTTCCCGCGGAGGCACCACCTACGTAACAGGAAACGAAAGAACAGACGATTACTACACACTTATCAAGGCGGAAGCCGATTACGCTGAGCATACCACATCAGCAACCGCCAAGGGAAACTTCTGGGCTCCAGATATTGTGTGGAACAAGAAGATGAAAAAATGGTGTCTGTATTTTTCTGAGGCAGGCGAAGACTGGAAAAGTTCCATCATCCTGTTTACATCTAGCAAAATTGAAGGTCCTTACGATTACGTGGGTTCCGTAGTCTACGGCGGCATGGATAACCAAACGGCAGGAAGCGCCGCCAACGCAGATTACCAGAAAGTGACAGGTTCCGCAACCATCGATAGCCGCTACTATATAGCGAACAACGGCGTTACCAACCTGGGCAAATGGGACGGCGGCTACGGCGTCAGCGCTATCGACCCCAACGTTTTCTACGACGAAGATGGCATCTTGTGGTTGCTTTACGGTTCCTGGAGCGGCGGATTATTTTTGCTGAAGCTAGATGAATCCACCGGACTTCGCGATTACAGCTACAAGTACGAAACCAAGTGGCAGGGCACCGCCTTCAAGAGCGCCATGACCAGCGACCAGTACATGGGTATTCACGTGGGAGGCGGCTACTATGTGAGTGGCGAAGGTTCCTACATCCAGTACTTCAAGGATGCAGATGGCAACGGTTATTACTACCTGTTTATCAGCTACGGTTTCTATAGCCCCGATGGCGGTTACACCATGCGCGTATTCCGCAGCAAGGACGTGAAGGGGCCTTATGTTGACGTAGATGGAACCTCCGCACTTTTCAGCAAGTATATCTACAATTACGGCACCAACACGGAATACGGCTTCCCCATTATCCAGAATTACAAGTGGAGTTTCTGGCCCGACGGCAGCGCAGAAATTGCAGACGGACACAATTCCCTGCTCCGCGATGACGACGGTTCCATGTACCTAGTTTATCACCGTAAGATGGATAACGGCACCGCATGGCACAACGTAGAAACGCACCAGCTGTACTTCAATAAGATGGGCTGGATCGTGGCCGCACCGTTTGAATACAAGACCGGTTTCGGCATGACGGCAACAGCTTTCAATGAATCTCAGATTGCTGGCGCCTACAAGATCATCATGCACGAGCCCTACGCCCAGGCCGACAATAAATTCCCCATCAATACAGAAAAGGATTTACAGCTGAACGCCGACGGTTCCATCACAGGCGCTTACAACGGAACCTGGAAATACGATTTTGCCAAGGGTCGTCAGTACATCACCTTCGAAATGAACAATAATACCTACGAGGGCGTTTTACTGGAACAGTCCCAGAATGACGTTGGCAAGGTTACCCTCACCTTCTCCGCCATGAACAAGAACGGCTCCCGCGCACTGTGGGGCTATCGCATTCCCAAGACCGAAACCGTGAACGAAACCAAGTATTATGGCGACGCTAAAGTTGTGGGCACGATCAATATGAAAACAGCTTGGGACGCTTACGATGACTTTGCCAAGGTCAGCGTATCTGGCGATTTCGTTGCAGAGTTCGACTTTACCAACCACACCGAAGCAAAGGAAAACTGGAACAACTGGGTTCTGGCCTTCAAGAACGGCGAAAGCACCTGGTACCTGCGTTCCGATGCCTACTCCGTAGAAACATTCAGCGGAAGCACTGTGGGCTACTACGGTTCCTGGGGTACCGATTGGGAAAAATTCAAGACCATGTTCAAGAACGCCAAGGTGAAGGTCCGTGCGGTGAAGGACGGAAGCGTCATTAACGTCTACGCGTTCCTGGCCGGCGCCGGCACGAACGATGCCGACGAGCTGGTGTATCGCGTATCCGCTACCAACGCACCTTCCGGCAATTACGACATTTACCTGGGCGTAGACAACGCTTATCTAGACGTAAGCCGTATCGCCTATGGCTCTCAGGCAGACCGCGTATTTATTGGCACCCTGAGTGATGGAGGCGTTTACAATGCAGGTTTCAATGCTTTGAAGAGTGCCGACTATAAAGCCAGTGGCGACTTTAACATTACATTCAATTTCAGGAACTACGGCAATGGTGCCGGCTCCGAGAACTGGGACAACTACATCGTCCGCGCCACTGCAGATGGCAAGACCACATTGCTTCGCGCCGATGCCTACGCTCTTGATAACGCAGGAACATTCGATTACAAGTACGACTGGAACTGGGACGACTTCAGCACCATCATGCGTCGGGCTAATATTTCCATGAACATTTCCCGCACGGGCGATGCCGTGACGTACAACTCCACCATTACCGACGAAAACGGTAAGAGCTACAAGATCCAGGCTGTAAATGCAGGCGCTTCCAAGAACGAAATGGCCTTCGGGTTTACCTGCGAAAAGAGCGGTGTGGATTTGCTGAGAATTGCGACCAACAGTGTGGTCGGAGATTCCACAGAAAAATCCGAACCATTGAACATCAACAAATCAATGAGCTCTGAAACGCGTCACGGAAATTCCTGGAAGATGACTCGTGATAGAAATTCCATTCTTCTGAAGAACGCAAACTTCAATTCAGAACGTTCATTCAATATCAAGGGGCAAACCATCAATCGCTTTACGAAGCGGTAATGGCAACTTTAATAACGCCATCCAGCTTGTTTTCAAAAATGCGGTAAGCTTCCTCGATTTCTACCAGTTCAAACTTCTTGTGTTCTTTATAAACGATATCAAAAACAATTCTTATAGTAAGACCCCCGCACCACAGGATGCGAGGGTCTTTTTTAGGAGGACTCTGATTGGAGTTTCTGATTACATGCTTTCCAAGGTCTTGCCCTTGGTTTCAGTAATGAACTTCGCTACGAAGAAGATACTGATGGTGACGAAGAGGGTGTAGAGCACGTAAGTCGGGCCAACGCCGATGCCGCTCTTGCCAGTGAGAACCGGGAAGGACCAGCTGACCACAAAGTTTGCGCCCCACTGAGCCAAGCCGCACACAGAGATTGCCACAGCGCGAATGCGGTTGTTGAACATTTCGCCAAGCATCACCCACATGACCGGGCCCCAAGTAGCGGCGAAGAAGGTCACATAGAGGTTTGCAGCAATGAGGGCAATCACGCCACTTGCACCAACCAGGCTACCGCTAGCGTCTGCACCGCAGATAAAGCAGAGAGCGAGAGTGCCGAGAGTAACAGCCATGCCGATAGAACCGATGAGGAGCAGAGGCTTACGGCCAATCTTATCAATCAAGAGGATTGCGGCAATAGTCATGGTCAGGTTGATGCCGCTGGAAACAAGGCTGGTGAGGAAAGCGTCGCTTTCACCGAAACCAACGCTCTGCCAAAGCATGGTGCCGTAGTAGAAGATCACGTTAATACCCACCAGCTGCTGGAGCACAGCAAGACCGAGGCCAGCCCACACGATGGGAGCGATGCGCTTCTTGCCGCCAACCATTTCGAAAAGGTCGCTGAGCTTTGCGGGCTTTTCGTTCTTGAAAGTTTCGTGAATCTGGTTGATTTCTGCATCCACGCCTTCAGAGTCAATCTTGGCAAGAACTTCCTTGGCTTCGTCCAGACGACCCTTGCTTACCAGGTAGCGGGGAGATTCCGGAAGACGGAGGGCAGCGAGACCATAAAGAGCTGCAGGAATAACTTCCACCCAGAACATGATCTGCCAAGCCTTACAGCCGCCGATAAAGTCAGCACATGCAGAACCAGCCTTCACCACGATAAGATAGTTGGAAAGCAGAGCCACAAAGATGCCGATGACGATAGCGAACTGCTGCATGGATCCCAGACGACCGCGAAGATGTGCGGGAGCAGTTTCTGCAATGTAGATGGGAGCGATAATACTTGCAACGCCGATGCCCACACCACCAATCACACGCCACATAATAAAGTCAGGAATTCCAAAGGGAATGCCAGAACCGATGGCACTGACCAGGAAGAGGGCAGCAGCAGCCAGCATGCAGCGGACACGGCCAAAGGAATCTGCCAGGCGCCCTGCAAAATAGGCACCCACAGCGGCACCGATCAAAGCCAGGGATACTGCCCAAGCCAACTGAACGTCGGTAGCATTAAAGTGTGCCTTGAGGGCCCCGTTTGCACCGTTAATCACGGAGGAGTCGAAGCCAAAGAGGAAGCCGCCAATTGCAGCGGACAGGGTAACCAGCACGACGTGCTTGAGATTGGATGTCTTTTTGTTTTCCATGGTGAACCTCACTTGTTTTCCCTTAAACTATCCCGGGGTAAGGGGTTACGTTATCAATTATGTTTCAAAGGCACGGACTTTTGTTTCCTTGAAACATTTTTCGGCCTTTTTGCAACATTTTTTGCTGTTACATGGCGAATTTTTGCGAAAAACGCAAATTTTATGGCTATGTTCTACTAATGTGTAGGACTGCCATTTTATGTTGAATTTGCTGAAAAA